>NZ_JBFLKT010000144.1:0-9341 GCF_040883305.1 Lutibacter sp. | reverse complement strand
TTTGGTGCTTTAAAAAACACACCTTTAATTTCTGGAACCATACATGTAAATAATGAAACATCTGGAACTGTTGATATTGTTATGAATGGTATTACACAAGCGCTACCAATTACATTTATAATTAGCGATCAAATGGTTACTTTGGAAGCTTTAATGGATTTAGATAATTGGCAAGCACAAACTGCAATTGAATCGTTAAATGAAGTTTGTAAAGAATTACACACTGGAAGTGATGGAATTTCTAAAACCTGGAGCGAAGTAAAAATTGAAGTTGCCACGTATTTAAAATATGAATAAAAAATAGTTTGCTCTTTTCTCAAACTCATATTTGTTTTAAATATATTAAAATTAAAAAAATAAACCTCAATAAATTGGTTTTTTACCAAAAAATTGAGGTTCTGTTGTATTACAAATAGTTGTATTTAAAAGAATATTTTACTCTAAAAGTTGCTGCTCATCTTCTTCACTTCCTGGCAATTCCAGCGCTTTTACAGATTGAATAGCGTTCCCTGCAATTCCCTTAATAGAACCGTACATATCTATAGTATTGGTAACAACTTTTTCTATTTGCTTATCGCGCTGTTTCCAAATACGTTGCATAGAACGCTTTTCGCTTTCCAAGTCAGATTTCATTTGGGTAAAACCTTCAACAATAGCTTCTATTTGCATTCTAAAGGTGTTACTAGTTAGAAAATCGTACAACATATCCATTTTATCACCCTTGTTTTCTTGTGTACTTATGGCGTTATTAATTTTAATAATAGATTCTCTTAAAACAGTACAAAGTCCTTTAAATTCATCGTAGTTACAAATCCAAATCCCCTCTCTTAGTCCAAATCTATCCATATCAGATGGCATAACTTCCGTAACCAGCACACCAATATTTGCACCTTTATCTCTAATATCTGCTTTAAATTTTTCTATCCAACTTGGTTGAAAATCTTTAGTTCGCTTACTTTCGTAATAAATAGAACCACAATTTTGCTCGGTTCGTGTATGCACAATTTGAATACAATCTCCTCCCCTGGCACCTTTCTTTATTTCTTCTATTGTGTCTAACGGAAATTTGGCCGCCAACCATTCTTCAATTGCCAATTCCTGTACTTCTCCTTGCATTTGCATAGACCCTTGGTCTTGCTTACGCTTCATTTCTTCGGTAAGTTTTTTTTGAGCTTCCAATTGCATTTGTAATTCTTTAAAACGCAGTTCGTTTTTATCGGCTTCAGATTTTTTAATTTTTTCTCTTTCAGTTAATAAAGTTTCACTTAACTTTTTTTGGGCTTCAGCTTCAGCAATCTCCTTTAATTCTGCCTTTTCGCGTTTTAATTTTTCTATTTCGGCTTTGGTACGATTTAGTTCCTTTATTTGCTCTGATTTTTCGTTCAATTCTTTTTGTAAAGCACTAAATTGTTCCGATTGTTCCTCAATTAATTTTGATTTCAATTTTGCCTCTATAACCTTTTTTTCTTCTTTTATTTGCGCCTCTAAACGACTTTTAAACAATTCGTTTTCTTGCTTTTTCTTTTCTTCAAAAGCTTCTTTCGCTTTATTTAAGGTTTCTAAATTTGCTTGATATTTTTGCTTTTCAGCTGCAATTCTCGATTGGTATTTCTGTTTTATTTCTTCTTCTAATTGATGCGATAAAATATCTTGAACATCTATTGAAGTTCCACAATTTGGACATTTTATTTGAGTTTCCTTTTTCATTTTTAGTTTGTATTTGGTAACTGGTAATTGCTTTTTATTTTTCTTCTTTATCCCAACCAGTTAAACCTGCTGAAACAATAAATTTCATAACCTGACTTGAGTTTACATTTAAAGGTTTAATATTTTTTTTAGGAACTATAAATAATTCACCTGAAAAATTATACGAATGCGGAAAATACACTGCAACTTTATCTAATTCATCTAAAATTTCAAGATTTTCTTCGGTAATAAAACCAAGTTTTTCTAAATCTGAAATAGTATTAACTTTTACTAAAACCGGTTTACTGAATTTCTTTTCTTTGCCTACAAATGCCGAAAATAAATCGTTTAAAGCAGTGTAAACAAATTTTAATAATGGAATACTATCAATTATCTTTTTAAAAACAATTTTTAATGGTTCTGCTATAATAGTTCTCCCTATAAAACCAACAATAATTAAAAATAATAATAAAGAAAGTACACCTAAACCTGGAATTTTTACATCAAAAAAGTTGGCTATTAACTTTTGTGATAAACCATCCATAAACATAAAAACTGCATAAATAATATAAGCCGTTATTCCTAATGGTGCAATATACAATACACCTTGAAGTAAATAATTAATTAATTTTTTCATAAATTATAAGTTCTTAGACACTATTAAATATGTTTTTTTTAAAATTAAAGATACAAACTATTTTAGGTTGTCTAAAACCAACTTTTATAAATTGGTTTTTTAACAAAAAATAAAGATGAAACAACTTTTTAAACTAGTTGTAAATATAAGATACTAATTTACATATTTCCACAACAAACACCGTGAAAATAACTTTTGTTTATAAAAATTAATTCTTTTACAAAATTGATTATTATCAGTAATTTAAAGATGATTCCATACTTTCCTTTTTTAATTCTTACTTATATCAATTAAAAAAAAACGTCAATTGATTCGCATCATTTTATAAAATAGTTGACACCACTAAATTTGGATAATTGAAAGTTTAAAAGTTTAACTTAAAAAATAATACTATGTCACTAATTAATTTAAAAAAGAGAAATCCTTGGAACAATCTAATCACTTCAGATTTTTTTAATACTGACGATTTTTTTAATGACCGATTTTGGTTAAAAAGAGCTGGTGAACCAGCTTTAAATATTAAAGAAAAAAAAGAAGAATTCGAAATTGAATTAGCAGCTCCTGGCTTTGACAAAAAAGATTTCAAAGTTTCTATTGATAATGGATGTCTAAATATTTCAGCTGAAAAAACTGAAAAAAAGGAAGAAAAAGACGAAAATTACACAAGAAAAGAGTTTAGCTATAATTCTTTTGAAAGATCTTTAGAATTACCAGATTCTATTGTTAATGAAAAAATAAAAGCTACCTACAAAAATGGTATTTTAAAATTCAACTTGGCAAAAAAAGAAGAAGCTAAAAAGAAAACGCCAAAAATGATTGAGATTTCTTAATTCAGCAAAAAAATAAAAATTGTTGGAAAAGATTGCACCATTTTAAATAGCATTTAAAACACTATTTAGAATGGTGTTTTTTTGTACAAAAAGTAAACATGCGTTTCATTTCACAAAATTCCATTAATAGTGACGTGTTAGAATTCTTTACCTGAGAAATAACCAAAGTAATCTTTAAAACATTACTTACCCTTTTAGTTTTGCAGTCGAAGTTTCAAATTGTATTAATAAAAAAATATCAGAGTTTTAATACCCAGATATTTTTTTTATTAATTCAAACTTACAACTAATGAATTATTTCCAATTCATTTTCTACTTCATAAACTCCTGGAGCAAAGTATGCAGTTCTTCGTGCCTCTTCTTTTTCTGCATAAGAATGTACTTTACCTTTTAGCTTAACTTTATGTCCATCTACTTCAACTTTAATATTTTGTGCATCTAAATCTGCCAAACGTCCAAAAGCTTTGGAAATTTTATTTTTAATTTCAGAAGGTTCAATGGCTTGTTTTAAAGTAATATTATTAACCACTTTTTTTACACCCAATAAATTTTCAGCAGCTTTTCTGGCTGCATCTTTTTGATAAAACCATTGTAATTCTCCAGATAAATACACCCAACCATCTCGCACTTCAATTTCAACTTTGTCATCTGGAACAGAAGCATTCCAACTTAAGGCATTTACAACAGCTTTTGCAATTTCTTTATCCGTTTTTTTATAAGCATCGCCGTACTTAACTTCAATATCATCAGCAACTGCTTTAACACCTACTACATTTTTTACAGCTTTTTCTGCAGCCACTTTTTTAGCATAGGTATCTACAATACCCGTAAGTGTTACCACCCCTTTTTCAACAATAACGCCTATTTGTGTTTCGTCTACATTAGGTTGCCACATTAATTCATCAAGAACATCCTCTTTAATTTCACTATCAGTTTTCATAATAAAAGATTTTTTAATTAAACAATAATTTATTTTGTGTAAAACTAATTACTAGTAATGCATATTAAAATGATACTCCTCAAGATTTTGAAATAATAATAAGATAAAAATCATAAGGCTAAAATGATTTTTATCTAATCACCCTTTTTCTTAACTTTACGAGCATTAAAATTTTAAAGAAAATGTCTAAAATTCAACCATTACTTACTAGTTATAAAATGGGAGATTTACTCCTAAAAAACAGACTGGTAATTGCACCCATGACGCGTTCCAGAGCTAATAATAAAGAAAATGCTCCAACCAAATTACATGAAAAATATTACAAACAACGTGCAAGCGCAGGACTTATAATTTCTGAAGGTTCACAAATTTCTAAACGTGCTGTTGGTTATGTAAATACACCTGGAATTTATTCTGAAGCTCAAGTAAAAGGATGGAAGGCCGTTACAGATGCTGTGCATAAAGAAGGAGGTAAAATATTCATTCAACTATGGCATGTTGGTAGAGTTTCGCATCCAGATTTTCATAACGGTGAATTACCTTTAGCACCAAGCGCTTTAAATCCGAATTCTAAAAGTTTTACTCCAAATGGGTTTAAAGATACTGTAACTCCTAAGGAAATGACTTTAGAAGATATTAAAACTACTATTGAAGATTTTAAACAAGCGGCAATTAATACGAAAAAAGCAGGGTTTGATGGTTTAGAAATTCATTCTTCAAACGGATATTTATTTCATCAGTTTTTTAATAATAGTTCTAACAAAAGAACTGATAATTATGGTGGAAGTATTGAAAATAGGGCACGTTTTTTCTTTGAAGTTTTAGATGAAATTAGTCAAGTTTTTCCTCAAAACCGCGTTGGTGTTCGTTTTAATCCGTCGATGCATAATTCCCATGGAATTGATATTGATAAAGAAACAATTCCGTTATTTGAATACGTAATAAAAAAATTAAACGATTATAATTTAGCCTACGTACATTTATCTGAACCTTTTACAGATGTTTCTAAAGTAAAATATGCAGTTAAAAACATTGCAAAACATTTTAGACCTTTATACAATGGAACTCTTATAATTAACAGTAATTTTGATCAAGAAAAAGGAAATAAAATTATTAAAGATAATTTAGCAGATTTGGTAGCTTATGGCAAATTATTTATTTCGAATCCGGATTTAGCAGAACGATTTGAAAAAGATGCCCCGTTAGCAGATTGGGATGTTGCTACTTTTTATTCAGATACAGGCGAAAAAGGATTAACCGATTATCCTAAATATCAGGATTAAAAAACAGGAAAATTATAAAGGATATGAGTTTATAGATTGGATTTTAAAAATTGAATTCCTTGTTTAGTTTCTAAAACATTAATTGTTGCATCATATCCTAGTTTAAATATTTCATCAAAATTATTCATATAAAAAGTACTATAATTACTTAAATCTTTTGGTGAAATAATTATATCACAAGCTTTAAATTTTTTAATTGAATCATTTGCACTTTTAATTTTTAAGGCGCGTTCTACAACATTATACGAATGTTTTAAAGTATTATTATTATTTATAGTTTCAAAAGAATTTACATAAACTCCAATAAGTTTATTACAATATGATGAGATTAAGTCTACTGGAAAATTGTTTAAAATACCACCATCTATATAATATTCTTCATTAATTTTAACAGGAGTAAACACACCAGGAAATGCTGCCGAAGCTAAAATTGGTTTTATTAATTCTCCTTTGCTAAAAACTTTTAATTGTCCACTTAATAAATTTGTTGCAGTTACAAAAAGTTTTTTATTTAGATTATCAAAATTATCTGTTGGAAAATAAGATTTAAAATCATTATAAAATTTTTCAGTATCTATAAAACCTGGTTTATTAATGGCATATTTACTTAAAGAAAAAATTTGTACACTATTAAAAAACTGCATCATTTTATCGCAACTATACCCATTTGCATATAAAGCACCCACAATTGCACCTGCGCTTGTGCCAGCAATATAAGTAGGTATAATGTTATTTTCTTCTAATGCTTGTATGGCTCCAATGTGTGCTATTCCTCTAACTCCACCTCCAGAAAGTACCAAGCCAATATTCATTATAATACTCTTTTAGTAAAAGTATTTTAATATTGGTAAAACTATAATGATATTCCTCAGTTTAAATAGTAAAAAAAGCTCTATTTAAGGTTAAAAAATGATTTATATCATTGTAATAAACATTTTTTAAACCATGTTCAATATTCACCTGAATTACAACAAGTTAAATTTCAAAAACTAGAGCGAACAGATGAATTATTGATGAAAATTGACTATCTTACTGGTTTAAATAGGCTTTAAAAGATATGGAACTTTTTAAACAGATTTTCGATCTTGCTTCAGAGGGTATTTTGATTTTAAACAGTGATGGAATTATTCAAAAAATCAATAGCTCAAGTACACAAATATTTGGTTATTCTAAGAATGAAATACTTCAAAAGAATGTAAGTATTATTATTTCTCCAATTGATATTGATGCCATTAAACTGAATTCAAAAAAAACTTCAAAAACAAGCTTCAATAGTTATGGATTTAAAAAAAGCGGATTACAATTTCCTCTTATTTTAAAATCCGAAATAACTCAAATTAATAAGGGAACTCAAATTATACTGTTTGTAACGGATTTAACCACTAGTAAACTTAAAACAGAAACACTTATAGCTAACAAAAAACATATTGAAGAAACCCAGAATATAGCTCATATTGGAAGTTGGTTTTGGAATTTACAAACCAATGAAAAAGACTGGTCTGGTGAATTTTATAAAATTTATGATTTAGAACCAAATGATGAACGGTTAAATCCGGACAATGTAACCCAATTTATTCATCCGGACGACAAAGAAGAAGCTATTACAAAAGTAACAAAGGCAATAAAAAATCATCAACCCTTTGAATGTGAAAACCGTATTGTAACACAAAAAGGAAATATTAAACATACTATTAGCAAAGGAAAGGCTATTTATAATAAAAATGGGGAACCTATTTATATAATGGGAACTTTGCAAGATGTAACCGAATTAAAAAAAACAACTATAGAACTAACTGAGAGCAACAGAAAATTTGATGCTTTAATTAGTAATTTACCAGGGTTAGCTTACAGAAGTAAAAATGACAAAGACCGGACAACAGAATACATGAGTAGAGGATGTTTCACTATAACTGGTTATAAACCTGAACAGTTTATTTCAAAAAAAATAAAATTTGGAAATATAATTGTACCAGATGATAAAGATTTTGTGTGGGAAGAACTACAAAAGGCACTTGCAAAAAAAACAACTTTTAATATAGAATATCGTATTCAACATAAAAACAGAAACCTAAAGAATGTTTGGGAACAAGGGAAAGGAATTTTTGATGACCAAGGAAACTTATTGGGTATTGAAGGGTTTATTTTAGACATTACAGAAAAAAAACAAACTGAAGAAAAATTAAGAGCAAACGAAGCCAAAAACAAAGCACTTTTAGAGGCAATTCCCGATATTATGCTTATTCAAGACCTTAAAGGAGATTTTTTAGATGTTTATGCAAACCAGCCTGAAATGTTAATTGTTCCTAAAAATGAAATTATTGGTAAAAATATGGTTGATATTTTACCCAATAAATTGTTTAAAAAAATTAAAAAAGCACATCAACGCGCTTTAAAAACAAAACAAATTCAAATTGAGAATTTTGAAATTAATAACAAGGGAAAAGCAGAAATGCATGAATCCCGAATTGTACTTTTAAATAATCATAAAATTTTATCAATTGTAAGAGATATTACCAATCAAAAAAAATTAGAAAAAGAATTAAAACAAAGCGAAGCTAAAAAAACGGCCATATTACAAGCTTTACCCGATTTAATTTTTGTGCTTAGTGAAAAAGGTAGTGTTTTAGAAATTCACGAATCAGATTCTTCCGTATTATTTACTCCTAAAGAAGACCTTTTAGGTAAAAACATTAAAACATTATTGCCAAAAAAAGGCAGCCAAAAACTTACAGAAGCACTCTCAAAAGTTCTTAAGACAAAAAAAATGGAAGTTCTGGAACTATCCCTTCTAGCTAACAATAGTATTGTAAAATATGAAACCCGAATGGTTCCTTTAGAAGATAACAAAATACTAACAATAGCACGTGATATTACTAAAAATAAAGAAATAGAAGAACTCTTAAGCATCCGTAACAAAGCCTTAGAATTTGCAATGAACGGTATTATTATTGTAGATGCAAAAAAAGAGGATGCTCCAATAATTTACTGTAATAAATCCTTTTCCGAACTTACAGGTTATTCCAAAGATGAAATTATTGGTAAAAACTGCCGCTTTTTACAAAATGATGACCGAGATCAAAAAGAAATTTTGATTATGAAATCTGCTATTGAAGAAGGTAAACCATGTCAGGTTGTATTGCGTAATTACCGTAAAGATGGCTCAATGTTTTGGAATGAACTTAACATTACTCCAATTTTTTCAAATACAGGAAAACCAACGCATTTTATTGGAGTTCAAAAAGATGTAACTGCACGGAAAAAAGCCCTGATTCTTAAAGACCAAATAAGAAAAATTTTGGAAATGATTACCCAAAATAAACCTATTAAACAAATTGGAGATGAAATAGTAAAAACACTGAAAAACAATTTAAGCAATAGCATTCCATCTATGTTACTACTTAACAATGAGAAAAAAACATTACACAACTTATCCAGTGTTAATTTACCAAACAACTATAAAAAATCAATAGAAGGTCTTGCAATAGGATCAAAAACAGGATCTTGTGGTACCGCTGCCTATTTAAAAAAAGATGTAATTGTAACCAACATTGCTAATGATCCGTTATGGAAAAATTTTAAAAATAATGCCTTAAAACATAACTTAAAATCATGTTGGTCTTTTCCAATCTATTCCTCAACAAATACTGTTTTGGGTGTATTAGCTGTTTATAGTAGTGTACCTAGAAATCCTAATGACCATGAATTACAGTTAATTGCTGATATCACTCAATTAGCAAGCGTAGCCATAGAGCAACATACTTCAAATATTACACTTCAAAAAAACAACATAAAACTACAAGAATATACTCAAAAACTGGAAGAGAATGTACAAAACAGAACAAATGAACTATCAGCAACTGTTCAACAGCTTGTAGAAACAAATTTAAATTTGGAAGATCAGGTTCAAATTACAAAAGAAGCTGAAAAACTTGCAAATACAAGTCAGGCAATGTTTTCTGCCATTG
>NZ_JBFLKT010000143.1:0-8430 GCF_040883305.1 Lutibacter sp. | reverse complement strand
TTTTTATTTGTTAAATAATTTCTATAATCATCTAATAACAATTTTGTATCAATTCTTCCCGTATTATTTAATTTCCCGTACCCAAAATCTGCAATTACTCCAACATGTTTTTTATGTATAATTTCAGCATCCATATAGTCTGAAAGTAATGGTTTATCACTTGCAATAAACCAATTATTTTGTTCTTCTATTGATTTAAATATGCGATAAATATCAACTGAATAATGGTATATTGAATTGAATTCTTTTTCTAATGCTTCATAAAAAGGGATTGCAATTTTGAGCTGATTTATAGCATCCCAAACAGGTGTAAAACGTTTTAAAATTACAGGATTATACATTCCTCCTGCAACTATAGATGAATTTTGGGAGTTATCTTCAAAAATTACGAACGATTTATTATGCTTTTCTAACTCTTTAGAAAAAGCTAATCCTGCCAAACCCAAACCAACTATTATATAATCTACTTGCATTTTATAAAGTTATATTAAACGAAAAAAAGCTGTTTACAAAGTTTAAACTTTGTAAACAGCTTTTAATTTTTTTAGAAATGTTTTAATAATTCCACATGTCTAACTCTTTATTTCTAATTTGATCTTTAATTTTGTTAGACTCTAAAACTTGAAATAAAGAATTCCCTTTTACATAATCAGAAACATCACGATCTCCAAAAATATTTTCTTCTCTATAAATAATTGAATTAAATCTTCTTGCGTTTAATATATGATCGAAAGAAATTGGAAATGCTGAATTTTTAGGGTTGAAAACTTTCATTTCGTGCAGTAAATTTCTTGCATCTGGAAACCAAACCCAAAATAATGGTAACTGCTCTGTTATATCAATATCTTCTCTCCCCATAGTTTGTACATCTGGAGCAATTGGAGCTAAGGCTAAAAGTCTGTACTTTAATTCTCCTTGGCGTTTATCGAAATACCATAGACCTTTAATTTTAAAACCTTCAATGTCTTGAGAAGTTAAATTTATTTTATCAATATATTCATTAATATCAAGTGCACCTGCGTTTAATTCATCAAAACCAGCATCTGTAGTATCAACTCTAAATAATTTTCTATTTATTTCAGCTTTGGTCATTTTTGCTGTAAAATAGGAATCATCATAAACTTCAGTAATTTCATCATTTTTAATACCTCTAAGCAGCGTATCAAACAAAGATCTTCGGTTACCAGCCACAGTAGTAGTATCAACAGGATAATATAACGGTAAATTAATACGTTCGTTTAAATCTAAATATTCCCAAACTACTTTAGACCATAAAATATCTCTATCATCTACATAGCCATAATCTAAAGGTCGGTCGTTATCAACAGCTTTTTGTTCAGCAGTTTTTTTTCCAATATCGGAAGGTCTTTTAGCATTTAAAAGATTAGATTGTGCAAATGTTGTTTGAAACAACAAAAACGCCAAAATTAAGATTCCAATATTTTTCTTATTCATCATTTATTTCAATTTATTGAATTTCAACACTTACTGGAGAAGCATTTTTAATTTTATAACCACTATTTCCTACTAACGAAGATTTTATATCAAATATTGTAACTATATCACCTCTTTTAGCCTTAGCAATGGCTTTTTTTGCGGCAGCATCCATTCTATCTCCTCTAACAACAACTGCACCTTGTCCAAGAACTTTAATTGTAAAACCAGTAGTTGTTAATTTTAAATCAAAATCAAAATCAGGTAATTCTGCTCCAACAGTTGCGTTTACTAAACTAGAATTAGGCATTACAACATGACCAGATTCTTTTCTAATAGTTCCTTGCGGAGAAGGAATATCTTTAATTCTAAAATTTTGAGACGAACTTACTGTTTGCCCGTTTGGCAATGTTCCAGAAACTCTAATAGTTACTTCTCTCCCAGAAGCAGGTGTCATAATATATTTTCCTGAACCTCCTGTTTTATTTAAACCTGTAGCTGTTGCTCTCACTAAATTGTCAGGAATTCCAGGAATAGAAATCGTCATTGGGTTTGGCACACCCCTATAAACAACATTCATTTTATCCGCTGAAATTACAGCACTATTTGGTTTTGGAATAACTGCATAGGTACTATTTATTTCAATTTCAACTGGTTCTCCATTTTCTATAAAAACAAATTTTCCTTTTACTTCACGCTCTCCAACTCCACCGGCAGGAAAATCTAATATAGCACCTCCATCTTCAATTTTAGTAATTTTATTTCCATTAACTATTACTTCTGATGGTTGTAAAGAAGCATCATAACGACCTAATACAATTTTCCCTTTAAAGTTTTCGCCTTGAAAAAAGGCAGACTTTTCTGGAATTAGAATTGTTTTATAATTAGACATAGAAACATCACTTTCTAATTGCCCTCCTAATAAGGTACTATAAATTTCAGATTCGGTGGTTTTAATATCCATTTGCATAGATGTTAAATTGGTAACAGTAGATATTAAAGGAAAACCTTCGTATCTATTGTTTAACCAAGGTTGTGTACCTATTCCCTTTTTTTGATCTGAAGTATCGAATCGTTGATTTATTACCGCACTTAACGGATTATTTTCTCCTAATAACTCTAAAATACTATTTTTATAAGCATTAATTTGATTCAAAAATTCTTGACCCTCTTCTGTATAAGAATCTTTTACAAAAAAGTGTTCGTCAACAAGGTTAGATTGATCCATTGTTTCATAATTTTTAGAATCTTCTAAATCTTGCACAAAAAACATTTTTTTTGTTTCTAAATACGTCGTAAAATCTTTTGAGAGTTGATTGACAGTATTTGCCTTCGTATATAAATCGGCATATTTTTCTGGTTGCTCCTGTGCTTTTGTTGCTAAATTAGCAAGTGTTTGATTGTTTTTTTCTGTAGCTGTTAAATTGTTTTCAACGAGCTTTTCATTCATAAAACCGAAAGCTGATAAAACTTCTCTAGACATGTTCATTGCTAACATAGCAATAAATACTAAATACATTAAGTTTATCATCTTTTGCCTTGGTGATAATTTACCTGAAGCCATTTTAATTAGTTTTTTTGATTAATAATTTATTTTAAAATAAACAACTAATTATTTATTTGACATTGCAGATAACATACCTCCATACACACCATTTAATGATGATAAATTAGTAGCTAACGATTCCATTTGTTCTTTTAATTTTCCAGCATTTACGGTTACTTGCTCATTTATTTCAGCTTGTCTGCTCGTACTATCTAACTGTACCTTATACAAACTATTTAAAGATTCCATTTGTGCCGCAGCTAAAGACAATTGTTCACTATACTTATTTGTTGCAGCTATAGAATCTACTGCTGGTGCAATATTTTCGGCGGCTCCTTTAAAATTCTGAATACTATCTCCTAAACTTTTCATTAATCCAGCATCTAATTTTGCATCTCTTAACATATCATCTAATTTTTGAGATAATAAGCTTTGGGCCTCTCTAGCTTCAGCTTTGTCTTTATCTCTTAAATTTCCACCAGCCAATTCTGGGTACACTAAAGACCAATCTAAATCTTCATCTACAGGTTCAAAAGCAGATATTGCAAAAATAATTGCTTCTGTAATTAAACCAATAGCTAACATTACGTTACCCGTAAGAAAACCAATACTATAATGTGTTAGTTTAAAAAGAGCTCCAATAATTACAATTGATGCTCCAAGCCCATAGGCCATATTAAATAATTTTTTAGTATTTTTCTGTGCCATAATTCTGAATATTAAGTTTGTTTATATGATTGTTAATTTAATTTCCTTCAATGTCAGTTCCTAAAAAGTCTTGTACCGTTCTAAAGCCAATATAACTTCTGGCTGAATCGGCATATTCGTAATCTCGTGTACTTACTTCTAAAAAATAAGCAACATCTTTCCAAGAACCTCCTCTTATTACTTTTCTATGATTTTTATCTATTTCTACATTAGGATTCATTGTAGAACCTATATAATAAGATGCCTCACTATAAGCTGTATTTGTCCATTCTGCAACATTTCCTGACATATTATAAAGTCCATAATCGTTTGGAGGGTACGACTTTGCTTCAACGGTGTATAAAGCACCATCAACTGCATAATTACCTCTAGTTGGTTTAAAGTTTGCTAAAAAACAACCTCTATCTGTTGTTGGATAAGGATTACCCCACGGGTAGGTTGCATTTTCTAAACCTCCTCTCGCAGCATATTCCCATTCTGCTTCTGTAGCTAACCTAAATTGAGGTACTTGTGTAGGATTTCTTTTTGCATTTAAATAATCGTTCTTCTTTTTTGTTCTCCATTTACAAAATGCTTTAGTTTGCATCCATGAAACACCAACTACAGGATAATCATTATATGCCTGATGGTAAAAATAATCTTGATGCATTGGATCGTTATACGAATATTTAAAATCACGCACCCACACGGTGGTATCTGGATACACATTTACTGTTTCTTGTTTTATAAATTCTCTTCTACTTCCTTTATTTCTAGCTGCAGCTTCTTGATCTAGCCAATAATAGGTAAACTTTAATTTATCTACATTTAACATTCTTCTTCCTTCAAAACTATCTTCAATAGGAGTTAAAATAGAATCAATCATAACTTCGGCATATTCTTCACTTGGAAACTCGTGAACATTCCAAATAATTTCTGAATCCCAATTTAACATTTTGCCTTGTGTTGGTGAGTTCAGGTCGCCTAAACTTCCATAGGTTTTCATCATATATTTTTGATATGGAGACATATTAGTAGAATCAATATTTAAAAACTTGTATTCTTCTAATACAGGTTCTCCATCAAAAGACATAAGTTCTGAAAATAAGGCGAGTTCTGTTCTAACAATAGAATCTCTTACCCAATGCACAAATTCTTTATATTCACTATTTGTTATCTCTGTTTCATCCATATAATATGGACGTACAGTTACAGTTCTTGCTGGGGAATTAAGTGAACCTGCAACATCTTCACTTTGCTTACCCATTGTAAAAGATCCACCAGGAATTAGTGTCATACCCAACGGTCTCTCTGAGTGCCAATTACTTGAAGATTTAACTCCAACTAATTCTCCTTGATCATTTGAACCGCAACTGACTACCACCAATGCTAGTAAAATATACAATGATATTTTCTTCATATTAATTTATAATTCTTTTAGGCAAACGTATTACTAATTATTTTAAAATACAATATTTAATTTAATCTGTTTTAAACTAAAAAAAATTGATTTTAGTATTTAAAATACTTATTTAGTTTAATTTTTTAAATGTTTGCATCCATCTTTCAGGAATTTCTTGGTTACTTGCACTCACATAATCTTGATATGTACAAGGTATTAACGCATGTCTTTTAAATTTATTATTATTACTTATTTCTATTTCCATCCACCATCTTCCACTCTTGTTGCTTTTATAAAAATTTAAGACTTGATCTTCAATTGGAACAATAAACTTTTTATACTGATCTTTTAATCCAAACGGATAGTCATTTGCTCTAAAATTAACTCCTTCAATAAAATACCAAATCATTTGAGAAATTAATTGAGCAGTCTGATTTTTAATGTCTAAAATTGGATTGTATTCGAAAATACCGAACGACGAAACCTTATCACTAATTCCAGCATATCTAGCAATAGCACAAATATCCGTTCCTGAAAGTCCGTTTGGACTTGCATTATTATTTGCTGGTGCATCTGCGTTTTTAACAGAAGATAAATCTACACTAACAATATCTGCATCTCTTAAAATTGGTTCAACTATTTGAATTGAATTTAGAACTTCACCCAACCTAACTGTGTCAAAATATAAACTTTCCAGTAAATCAATTTCCTCTTGTGAATTAAAATAGGTTTGGTATCCAATATTGCAAAAATTAAATAAATTATTAGGCGGATTCATAACAACCTTACTTAAATAGGATTGTGAATTTAAAGCATCTTCTATAGAACCTAAGTCAAATTTATTATCTACTGCTACAATATTAACAGTTTGCTCTAAAGTATCATAGGCTCTGTAATTTGCATAAGTAAGCTCTTGCCCTCCTCCAATAATTATAGGTATGATTTTATTTCTGATTAAATAACTTACTAGTGTATTAACAGCAAAAAATGTATCTTCTATTGTATTTCCCTGTTCAATATCACCTAAATCTGCAACATTTATTGGCCAATTACCTGGAAATAATTTGTACAACTCTTTTCTTAATTCGTTCAAGGTTGTACCAGTTCCATTATTATCAACAGCACCACGCCCTTCTAAGACACCTATAATTGCAATTTTTGTAGTTGTTAAGTCTGGGAAATTATTCTTATTAGCATATATTTTAACACATTGCCCAAATGCGCTATTGGGTTGCATTTTGGCATATGCTACTAATGTATTATCTACAGGTTTAAGATAATCGAAATTCATTCTCAGGGGTTAAAGTAGTATAATTGTTGGCAAGATACTAAAAAAATTATTTTTTAGTCGTTTTTCTTTTAGTTGTTTTCTTTTTTGGAGCTTTCTTTTTTGGAGCTTTCTTTTCTATTATTTCTTTTACCTCTTCAAGTGTTAGCTTAGTTGCATCAATTGTTTTTGGCAATTCAATTTTAATTTTTCCTTTTAAAATATTTGATCTTCCCCAACGTGCTTTTTCAACTCTAATTCCTTCTTCCTCCCAATTATGAAGCACCTTTTCTATTTCTTTTCTCTTTTTATCTTCAATTAATTCTTCCAGATCTGACTGAGTTAAATTATCAAAATCGTATTTTTTATTAACATTGATAAAAATATTATTCCATTTAATAAAAGGACCAAATCTACCTACACCTTTTTGTATTGGTAAGTTTTCATACGTACCAATTGGTGCATCTGCTTTTTGTTTTTCTTGAATTAATTCAATGGCTCTGTTAATATCTACCGACATTGGATTTTCGTCTCTTGGAATTGAGACAAACATAGTATCAAATTTAATATAAGGTCCAAAACGTCCATTGGCAACAATTACATCATTCCCTTCATAGCCACCAATTTTTTTAGGAAGCTTAAACAAATCCATTGCCTCTTCATAGGTTATAGAAGTTAAGGTTTGATCTGGTTGTAGACTTGCAAATTTTGGCTTTTCTTCGTCTGTAGCTTCTCCAATTTGAACCATTGCTCCAAATCTACCCAAACGTGCATATACATTTTTACCACTTTCTGGATCTATTCCTAATAATCGCTCTCCTTTTGCTCTTTCAGCATTTGCAGCTACATCTTCAACTATTGGATGAAATTTATTGTAGAAATCTTTTATCATAGAAATCCAATCTTCTTTTCCTTCTGCAATAGCATCAAATTCAGACTCTACTTTTGCTGTAAAACCGAAATCTAAAATATTTGAGAAGTTTTCTACTAAAAAGTCATTTACAATATTTCCAATATCTGTTGGAACTAATTTCCCTTTATCTGAACCTACTTTTTCAGTTAAAACTTTAGAAACCACTTTTCCTTTGGTTAATTTTATTTGTGTGTAGTCTCTGTCAACCCCATCAATTGTTCCTTTTTCTACATATTCTCTGCGCTGAATTGTTGAAATTGTTGGTGCATATGTTGATGGACGTCCAATTCCTAATTCTTCTAATCTTTTTACCAAAGCGGCTTCTGTAAATCTGTAAGGTGGTCTTGAATATCTTTCTGTAGCTACAATATTTTTATTGATTAAGGTATCTCCTGTTGCTAAATTAGGAAGCATTCCTTCTTGTTCTTCATCTTCATTATCTGTACCTTCTAAATACACTTTTAAGAACCCTTCAAACTTTATCATTTCACCATTAGCTGTAAAAATAGTATTGTTATTCGAATTTGAAATTTTAACATTGGTACGTTCTAATTGAGCATCACTCATTTGTGAAGCAATGGTTCGTTTCCAAATTAAGTCGTACAATCTATCTTGATCGTAATCAACAGAAACCGACTGTTGACTCATGTTTGTAGGTCTTATTGCTTCGTGCGCTTCTTGTGCGCCTTTAGATTTAGTACTGAAATTTCTTGGTTTGCTATAGTCTTTACCATATGATGAAATTATTTCCTCTTTTGCTTCATTTTTAGCATCATTAGAAAGGTTTACACTATCTGTTCTCATATAAGTAATTAAACCTGCTTCATACAAACGCTGTGCAATCATCATAGTTTTTGCAACCGGAAAATATAATTTTCTGGAAGCTTCTTGCTGTAATGTTGAAGTTGTAAATGGTGCTGCTGGAGATTTTTTCGCAGGTTTTTTCTGCAAATCTTCAACTTTAAAATTTGCGTCAATACACGAATTTAAAAATGCTTGCGCCTCTTCTTTTGTGTCAAAATTCTTTGGTAAATTAGCTTTAAACTTTTTACCTTCAGAATTGGTAAATTCTGCAACAACTTTATAGGTTGCAACTGGTGTAAAATTGGCTATTTCAGGCTCTCTTTCAAGTATTAATCTAACTGCAACTGAGTGTAATCTCCCGGCAGACAAGCCTCCTT
>NZ_JBFLKT010000142.1:0-3199 GCF_040883305.1 Lutibacter sp. | reverse complement strand
AATACAGGGGGTTTTTCTTCGGAAGAACTAAAAATTGTGGAAGCAAAAGCGTATGATATGGGTGTGAAATCTCATACAAATCAGAATATTTTAGATATTTATTACGATAAAGCCATAAAATACATGGTGTATGGAAATGTGTTAAAAAATAATACATATCCTTTATCGGTAAGTGCAGAGCGTGTTTTTCAAGCAATTGAAGTAGTTGAATACGCTAAAAAGATAAACGCAAAATACATTGCTCACGGAAGTACAGGAGCAGGAAATGATCAAGTGCGTTTTGATATGATTTTTCAAACCTTAGCACCAAATATTGAGATTATTACGCCTATTAGAGATTTAAAATTATCTAGACAAGAAGAAATTGAATATTTAGAAAAGCATGGTGTAGATTTTCCTTGGTCTAAAGCAAAATATTCTATTAATAAAGGGATTTGGGGTACAAGCGTTGGAGGTGTTGAAACGTTAACTTCACATAAACCTCTGCCAGAAGAAGCATATCCGAGTCAGTTGGAAAAAACTGAACCAACGGATATTAAATTATATTTTGAAAAAGGGGAAATAGTTGGTTTGAATGGTGAATTTGATACACCAGTTAATACAATATTGAAAATAGAGGACCTTGCTTCAAAGTACGCAATTGGAAGAGATATTCATGTAGGAGATACAATTGTTGGGATTAAAGGTAGAGTTGGGTTTGAAGCTGCTGCTGCAACGGTAATTATTAAAGCACATCATTTATTAGAAAAGCATGTGCTTTCTAAATGGCAGCAAAATTTAAAAGAAGGTTTAGGGAGTACATACGGAATGTTATTGCACGATGGACAATATTTTGAACCTGCAATGCGAGATATTGAAGCCTATTTAATAAATTCTCAAAAAACGGTAACAGGTGAAGTTTATGTTACGTTGAAACCGTATCATTTTAGTTTAAATGGAATTGAATCTAAACATGATTTAATGAAATCTAAATTTGGGGAATATGGAGAAACTAATAAAGCTTGGACTGCTGAAGATGCTAAAGGGTTTATCAAGATTTTAGGAACGGCAAATAAAATTTATCACAGTGTAAACTCAGAATTATGATTAAAGTAGGAATAGTTGGAGGAGCAGGTTATACAGCTGGTGAATTAATAAGGTTGTTGGTAAATCACTCGAAAGTTGAACTGGATTTTGTGTACAGTACTTCAAATGCAGGAAATTATATCTATCAAGTGCATCAAGATTTATTGGGATCTTTAGATTTGAAATTTACAAGTAAAATTAACCCAGAAGTTGATGTGCTATTTTTATGTTTAGGTCACGGAAATTCAACCGCCTTTTTAGAAAATAATTCGTTTTCTAAAAACACTAAAATTATAGATTTAAGCAACGATTTTAGATTAAAAGCTGATGCTGTTTTTCAAGGGAAAGAGTTTGTATATGGGCTTCCAGAACTTCAAAAAGAAAAAATTAAAACAGCCTCACATATTGCAAATCCAGGTTGTTTTGCAACCTCAATAGAGTTGGCATTATTACCACTAGCAAATGCAGGTTTGCTAAATAGTTCAGTACATATTAATGCAACTACAGGTGCTACAGGAGCTGGAGTTTCTCAGGGAGCAACAACACATTTTGCGTGGAGAGATAATAATTTTTCGGTATATAAAGCTTTTACACATCAGCATTTGGGTGAAATTGGAGAAAGTTTAAAGGGACTTCAAAATAATTTTATTAATGAATTATTTTTTATTCCAAACAGAGGAAATTTCAGTAGAGGAATTTTTACTTCCATCTACTTAAAATTCGATGAAAGTATTGAAAAAGCGTACCAATTATTTAAAGATTATTACAAAGAAGCTGTTTTTACACACCTATCTAAAACACCTATTCATTTAAAACAAGTGGTAAATACGAATAATTGTTTTTTGCATTTACAAAAGCACGAAGGAATGTTGTTAATTACTTCAGAAATAGATAATTTATTGAAGGGTGCTTCTGGGCAAGGAATTCAAAATATGAATTTAATGCTTGGTTTTGAAGAGACAGAAGGATTAAAATTAAAAGCTAATTCATTTTAGCTTTGTCATTCCCGTGAAAACAGGAATCTATAGTAGGTTGGTGCAGGATTACAACCTATACAGAATGACAAGTAATTAATAAAAGTAAACTAACACAAATGAAAATAGCAATTTTAGGTACAGGAAATTTAGGATATTCAATAGCTATTGGTATTTTATCTCAAGACAATTTTAAGTTCAAGAATTTATACTTGACAAAACGAAATACGGAATCTTTAGAATCTTGGAGTAAATTACTAAATGTTAAAATTTCAACCGAAAATAAAAGGGCAGTTCGTTTTTCTGATGTTATAATTATTGCGGTGCAACCAGTTCAATTGCAAGGTGTTTTAGAAGAAATTAAAGATGTAATAAATCCAAAAACACATACAGTAATTTCCGTTGTAACTGGTAGAAAAATAGCCGATATTGAAGCTGTTTTAGGAACCGAAGTTGCAATTGTAAGAAGCATGCCAAACACGGCTATTTCAGTGGGACAATCAATGACTTGTTTAAGTGCTAATTCAAGAGGTAAAAAGAATATAGAATTTGCAAAAACAATATTTAATTCTTTAGGCCAAACTATGTGTATTGAAGAAAATTTAATGCAAGCAGCAACTGTTATTTGTGCTAGTGGAATTGCTTTTTGGATGCGTTTAATTCGCGCAACTACACAAGGTGCCGTACAGCTTGGTTTTGACGCAGAAGAAGCGCAAGAATTGTCAATGCAAACTGCTTTAGGGGCTGCTAGTTTACTAATAAAATCTGGAAATCATCCAGAACAAGAAATAGATAAAGTAACCACACCAAGCGGTTGTACTATTGAAGGTTTAAACGAAATGGAACACCAAGGTTTAAGCGCTTCATTAATTAGAGGTTTGATAACTTCTTTCGAAAAAATTAATCAGATTTAAAAATTGAATTATGGAATTATTTGATGTCTATCCGTTGTACAATGTTACACCAGTAAAAGCTGAAGGCGCTTTTGTTTGGGATGAAAATGGAACAAAATATTTAGATTTATATGGAGGTCACGGAGTTATTTCTGTGGGACATACGCATCCAAAATATGTTCAATCTATAACCGAACAATTAAATAAAATTGGATTTTATTCTAACTCAATTCAGAATCCGTTGCAACAAGAATTAGCTGAAAAGTT
>NZ_JBFLKT010000141.1:0-7987 GCF_040883305.1 Lutibacter sp. | reverse complement strand
GCCCCTGTTTTTGAAGTAAAAGTTGATAAAGCTTTAATTTTAAAAGGAATGGATTTGAACTTAGTAAAACAAGAAAAAGAAGCAATTGGTGGTGAAGAAATTAGAGGTGAGTATGTTAGAGTTGGTTCTTTAGGTGAAGTAAGTGAAGACGGTAACTGGCCTCCATTTTATGATAAAGGAGATAAAAAAGATAGCGAATAATTCTTTAGATTTTAAAAATCTAGAAGAAAACCATTTATCCATCCAACTTAGTTTGGATGGATTTTCTTTTTGTGTATTTAATAAACCAAGTAATAGCGTTGCTGTATTTGCAAAATACGAATTTTCCAATTCTCCAACACCTTTTGAGCATTTGAATCTAGTGAAGGAATTGTATTCACAAGAAACTCTTCTTAAATTAAAATTTACCTCTATTAACGTAACTCATTTTAACAATTTAATTACACAAGTTCCACTTCCATTTTTCAATAAGAAAAACTTAAAGAATTATTTACAAAAAACCATTAAAGTACTTGATAATGATTACATTACCTACGATGAAATTAATAATTCTGAAATAGTTAATATCTATATTCCTTTTGTTAATATCAATAATTTTTTACTTGATATTTACGGATCATTTATTTTTAAACACTCTTCAACTGTACTCATTGAAACGCTTTTAAATCAATTTAAAAACCAAGGTGAAGATTACTGTTTTGTAAACGTTTCTAATTTAAATTTTGAAATAGTTGTATTAAAAAATAAAAATCTAGAGCTGTACAATTGTTTTACTTTTAAAACCAAAGAAGACTTCATTTATTACATTCTTTTTACTGCAGAACAATTAAATTTAAACCCTGAAGAGTTTAATTTAATTCTTTTAGGTGATATTGAGAAAGAATCTGAATTATATACCATACTTTACCAATATATTAGAAATATTAAATTTTATGAACCAAAAGAACAGAAAACATTGGTAAATGGAATTTCGGCACATGCCAACTTTACAGTTTTAAATCAATTTTAATGCGTATAATTTCAGGAAAATTCAAAAGTAAACGAATTCAAGCTCCAAAAAAATTGCCAGTTAGACCAACAACTGATATGGCTAAAGAAGCTTTATTTAACATTCTAAACAACTTATATTATTTTAATGATATAGTTGTGCTGGATTTATTTTCTGGAACTGGAAACATAAGTTATGAGTTTGCTTCTAGAGGAACAACCAATATTACGGCTGTAGATGCTAATTTTGGTTGTATAAAATTTATAAATGAAACTTCTAAAATTTTAGAAGCAGATATACATACCATAAAAAGTGATGTTTTTAAATATTTAGAAAAGTCTAGCGCTAAATTTGATGTTATTTTTGTAGATCCTCCTTATGATTTCGAATTAGAAAAATTTGAGAAAATTGTAAATCTAATTTTTGAAAACAAGTTACTAAACAACAATGGATTACTTATTGTTGAACATTCTAAACATACCAAATTAGAAACACACTCAAAGCTTAGTAATCAAAAAAAATATGGTGGAAATATGTTTAGCTTTTTTGAAAATTCTGAAGATCTTGAAGTAGTTGAATAAAAATTAGTCCTAACGAGTAAAATAACATTATAATTACAATTGTTAGTGAAAAACACCAACAATGGCTAAAATAATAATGGCTTCGACTCCGCTCAGCCACCATGTAACTTTGAAGCTTTTCAACTTTCTACTTTTAGACTAAAACAACGACTCAATAAGTTGTTTTTCTGAAATTCCTTCAGCTTCTGCCTTATAATTCCTTACAATTCTATGTTTTAAAATTGAAAAAGCAACAGCTTGAACATCTTCTATATCTGGCGAAAATTTACCATTAACGGCTGCATTTGCTTTTGCACCTAATATTAGGTTTTGAGAAGCTCTTGGCCCTGCTCCCCAATCTATATAACTATTCACTAATTTTGTAGCATTTAATGAATTTGGGCGGGTTTTAGAAACTAATTTAACAGCATATTCAATTACGTTATCTGCCACCGGTATTCTTCTTACTAAATGTTGAAAATCAACAATTTCTTTTGAAGTTAAAATAGAATTAATGGTCGGACTTTCATCATTAGTAGTGCTTTTTACAACTTCAACTTCTTCATCAAAAGTTGGATAATCAAGTTGAATTGAAAACATAAATCTATCTAATTGTGCCTCTGGTAAAGGATAGGTTCCCTCCTGCTCAATAGGATTTTGAGTTGCTAAAACAAAAAATGGTTCAGCTAAAATATGATGATGCCCTGCAACCGTAACAGAGCGCTCTTGCATTGCCTCTAATAAAGCCGCCTGCGTTTTTGGAGGTGTTCTATTAATTTCGTCTGCTAATATAATATTGCTAAAAATAGGTCCTTTTATAAATTTAAAATGACTGGTTTCATCTAATATTTCGCTACCTAGAATATCTGAAGGCATTAAATCTGGTGTAAATTGAATACGTTTAAAATCGAGTCCTAAAGTTTGTGCAATAGTATGCACAATTAATGTTTTTGCCAAACCAGGAACACCAATTAATAAGGAATGTCCTCCACTTAAAATAGATAATAAAATATGGTCTATTGCCTCATCTTGGCCAATAATTATCTTTGCAATTTCTTTTTTAAGCGCTTTATGTTTAAGAACTAATTGTTTTAAAGTATCAACATCAGACATATTATTGCTTTTTCCAGTTTTTACTAAACTCGCATTTCTTAAAATCTTTGTTTATTTTTATGTAAGTATCTTCAATCTTATCTTTCGCCCATTTATCAACAGTTTCTTCTTGCTTTTTCTGTAAAGTTAATTGTTGAATCTTCTCATAATCATCAATAAAATTAGCTGTATGGGTTTCGTTTTTACTTTTTAATAAAATAATTTTATGCATTTTAGATTCACCTCTAACTTCATCATAAAAAGGTTCCGTTATTTCACCAGCTTTTAAACTGCTTACTCTTTTATATAAATTAGGGTCCATACGCGTTAAATCGAAACGAGTATCATTTGTCTGTGGATTTAAAATTAAACCTTGGTTATTTTTTGTTACAATATCATCAGAATATTTAATAACAGCTTCTTCAAACGTAATTTCTCCCTTTAATATTTGCTCACGAATTTTTGCTAATTCATCTTTAGAAGCATCCAATTCTTCCTGAGTAATTACAGGTTGAATTAAAATATGACGCACATCACGCTCTTGTCCTTTAATTTTTTCAACTTGAAGAATATGAAACCCAAATCCAGATTCGAAAGGATCAGAAATTTCGCCTTCATCTAAACTAAAAGCAACTTCTTTAAACTCTTTAATAAAGTTAGATTCTCTAGTTATTGTATATTTTCCACCAGCACCTTGCCCATTTCCGGAAACGGCAGGATCATCTGAGTTTATTAATGCTTTTAATCTAAAACTAAACCCTTCTTCGATATCCTTTTTAATGCTATTTAATTTTTCAAAAACACGGTTGGTTTCTTCTTCCGTTGGCTTTAAAATTTTAACTATTTGTGCCAATTCAATTTCCGCGCTAAATTCTGGTAAGTTGTCATCCTTTTCAAGATTTTTAAAATAAGTTCTAACTTCCTCTGGAGTAACATCAATTTTTTCGGTGATACTAGCTTTTTCTCTTTGAATTAATAATTGCTCATTTTGAATGGTATATAATTCTTTTCTAAGATCCTCTTCATCTGTAAAACCATAATATTCTACAACTGCCTCAATAGAACCCAACTGCTGTCCAAAATAACCTATATTACGTTCTACTTCAGAATTCACTTCGGCTTCAGAAACTTCAACACTATCAATTACTGCGTGGTGTGCAAGTAATTTCTGAACCATTATTTCTTCTAAAATTTCGCAATCAGTAATATCTAATTTACCTTCTATACGTTGTTTTAACTCTTTTTTAAACTTATCTATATCAGAGTCTAAAACAATATTTTTACCAATTACAACGGCAACACCATCTACTTTAATTCTTTCTGAATTTGAAGTGGACGACGAAATAGTATCTTGTGCTTTTACGCCTGTAAAAATTAAAAGTAATAGTGCTAAAACTATATGTTGTTTCATTTTAATATATTTCAAATTGTTGTTTTTTTCTTGCATCATCTATTAATGTTTCTTCTATATTTCTTAATAATAATAATTTACGCTGGTGTAAAATCATTTGCTTGATTGTTGGTGTTATATAGCTTTTAGGAGCAGTTTCGTTCCTTTTTAACACCTCTTTTATGGTCACCAAATATAAGCTTAATGAATCTTCTTTTTCAATAAAATTATCTTTTTTTAATAACTGATTTTTATCTTCATTTTTTAGGATGGCAACTTTTGAAACCAAGTCGGAATACTTTACCCAAACCGAATCGTTTAAATGATGAGATTTTAAAGTTAATTCCGCTGCATGAAGACTGTCTAAATCGCTTTTTTTAGAAGATTTAAACAACTTTATTAGTGCTTTCCTATTATAAACATCTTTGCCTATTTTAATAAACTTTAGTTTTAATAACTCTTCGTTTAATTTAAAATTTTGATTGTTTTTGGTATAAAACTCTTCAATATCATTTTCTGTAATTGTAGTATCCAAATACTGTTTAACAACAGCTTCTTTGTATGAGTTTATAAATAAATCTTCTCTATATGCTTTTACTAGTTTATCAAAATCTTCTGCTTTAGCTTCTAAATTAAGTTGAGCTTTAGATAACAACAGTTGTTGCTTAATCCAATTATTAATAAAATTATTTACAATTAAAATACTATCGTTTTTAGCAACATCTGCAGTCACTACATTTTTTAAATCTCTTTTATATAAATATGTATTATTTACGCGCGCTACAGCTTCTTGCGTATCATCTTTAATTGTAAAATAATTACAAGATTGCAGTGTGAAAAACAGAAATATGTAACCAACTAATTGCTTCAATTTTATTTTTTATTTAATTTAATTAATCTCTTTTTTTCTGATTTATTAATTTTAACCTTGTATTTCTTATGCAAAGATTCAATCCATAAATTTTCTAAATAATTTTGATAATCACTAATTACCGTTCCTTTTATAATTTCTAACTCTTTTTCTTTGTATTTAGTGTTTTTAAAAGTATTAAAGTAACTCGAAAGCGCAATACTATCTTTAGATTTTTCCCAAACTTTTTGTTCTAACAAATCAAACAACAATAATCCTTCTTTAAATTCATTATATGTTGCTGCAAACTCTTTATTTGAAAATTCTATAGTTTCTTTATAATAATCTAAAACCTCTTGTTCCTTAAATTTATTAAATGCACTTGAAACATCTTGATGTTTAACTGATTCTAAATACTTAATAAACTCAAACTGCTTAATTTCTTTATCATTAATTGTTAATAAAACAGCATTAGAATCGGTTAAAGTTCTCCAATCTTTAGTTTTAAATTCATTTAAAACCTCATTATTAACCACAATCGTATAAGATTTTAACAACCTATTAATTACAGATTGTCCAATTAAATTAGAACGATTATCGCGCTCAACTTTTTGAGTTAAATTTGCTTTTATAGCTTCAAAATTTTCTAACGGGTATTTTTTTAATAATTTAACAATATGCCAACCATACTCCGTTTTAAATGGCATAGAAATATCATCAACATTTTTTAGGTCAAAAGCAACTTTAGAAAATGCTTCAACCATTTGTCCGTAGCTGAATTTATTCAATCTTCCACCTTTTGAAGCGGTAGCCTTATCTTTAGAAAATTTTGCAGCCAATTCAGAAAAACGTTCCTTATTATTTAATAGTAAATTATGAACAGAATCAATTTTTGATTTGCTTGAATTAGAATCGTTAGTTGGAATCATTATATGTGCAACTTCAACTTCTCCATGTGCTGGCCTCATTTCGTGTACTTGTAAAATATGGTATCCAAATTGAGTTCTAAAAGGTTTAGAAACACTATTTACAGTTGTTGAATAGGCTGCGTTTTCAAAAGGATATACCATTTGCATTGCCGTAAAAAAACCTAAATTACCACCATTTTGTTGTACTGATGGATCTTCTGAAAATTGTTTTGCAACTTCAGAAAAAGAGGTTCCGTTTTGTATTAATTTACGTGCTTCAATTAATTTTGAATACGCCGCCAAAGTATCTTTTGGAGCTGCAGAAGGTTTTAAAAATAGCAAAATATGACTTGCATTTATTTCTTTTTGAAGTCTTTCATAAGCTTCTGAAACTAATTTTTCAGTAATATTTTTGTCTTTTAAAAAAGGTTGGATTAATCGCGTTCGGTATTCATTTAATTCAGTAATATAACTTGGAAAGGTGTCTAATTTAAGGTCCTTTGCTTCTTTAACTTTTAATTTATAATTTATAAATAAATCTAAATAGCTTTCTAAACTATTTTCAGCATCTGAAATTAAGGTTGCATTTTTATTATAATTTTCTAGAAATTCTTGTGTATAAAAAGGTGCATTATCAATAGAAAATAAAACTGTTTGCTTGTTTTGCGAAAAACCATTCAAACATGCTAAAATGGTAATGGTAAAAAAATAATTTAACTTCATATTACGCTAATTTCCTGTTTTAAACTATTGCTTTTATTGGCTTTTAAAAAGGTGCAATTTATTTTATATTTTTTATTTTATTAGTTAATGAAATCACAAAGATATAATTCCTTCAATTTTTTCAGCTTGTTGGTATTTTAAAATAATATCATCTGCCTTTTTCATAATAATATGAATTGAGACACTTGTATATTTTCCAGTTTTTGAAGTTTTTTTGGATATTACAGCCCCTTGATGATTGAATAAGTTTTCTACATCATCTATCTTTGATATTTCTGAAGGAACAATAAATTTAAAAAGATATTTTGTAGGAAAAGTAGTATCCTGTTTTAATTTCTTTTTAAGTTTTTTATAAAATTGCGTTCTATTATCCATGTATTTATTTTGAGAATAAAGTTTACAAATATAGTACCAAATGCATATTGTTAATATATTACTGACAAAATTACATTAATATTTTTAGTATAAATTAGTGAATACCTTATTTTTGCATTATGCAACATAAAATTGTAATAACTGGCGGTCCAGGAACAGGAAAATCTACTGTAATTGATGAATTATCAAATAGAAATTTTCTGTGTATGCCAGAAATTTCAAGACAAGTTACTCTAAACGCTCGTGAAAAAGGTATAGAACAACTTTTTTTAACAAAACCGCTGCTTTTTAGTGAATTGTTGTTAGAAGGTCGGGTGAACCAATATATTGAGGCTGAGAAAAAAAATACAGACCTTGTGTTTTTTGATAGAGGAATTCCAGATGTACACGCCTATATGAATTATATTAGTATAGATTACCCAAAAACGTATGAAACTAAAAGTAATCTATACCGATACGACTATATTTTTTTAATGCCTCCTTGGGAAGATATTTATATTTCCGACAATGAACGTTATGAAAATTTTGAACAAGCCTTAGCAATACACAATCATTTAGAACGTGCTTACAAAAAATTAAAATACCCAATTATTGAAGTCCCAACTGGAACTGTACAACAAAGAACCGACTTTATTTTAGCGTCCATAAACCAATGAGAACGCCCTTAGAAATATTAAAAACCTATTGGAATTATAACGAGTTTAGACCACCTCAAGAGGAAATTATAAATACCGTAATTAAAGGCGAAAATTGTGTAGTATTATTACCAACAGGGAATGGAAAATCTTTATGCTACCAAGTTCCGGGGTTGGCAATGGAAGGTGTCTGTATTGTAATTTCTCCGTTAATTGCATTAATTAAAGATCAGGTAGAAAGTTTAACAGAAAAAAATATTAAATCAATTGCGTTAACTTCAAAATTATCTCAAGAAGAAGTAATTGTGGCTTTCGACAATTTACAATTTGGAGGTTATAAGTTTTTGTATCTATCTCCAGAAAAATTACAATCGCCCTTTATTCAAGACAAAATAAGACAATTAAATGTTTCGTTTATTGCAATTGACGAAGCGCATTGTATTTCGGAATGGGGACACGATTTTAG
>NZ_JBFLKT010000140.1:0-4647 GCF_040883305.1 Lutibacter sp. | reverse complement strand
CCACTATCATGTCCATCAGGTTCTTCTCCACTGCCATGGTCATCACCACCATGACTTCCTGGCCAACCACTTGGAGGATTATCTAACTGTTCTTGATTCACCTGAATACATGTAATATTGTTATTATTACATCTAAAAAATAGCAAAGAATTGTTATTGCTTAAATCCAAACTTTCTAATTTGTTTGCATTACATAACAATCGTTCCAAAACAGAATTTTCACTTAAATCTAAACTTGTAAGCATATTATGATTCATATATAATTGGATTAACATTTTATTATTACTTAAATCGATAGTTTCCAATTGGTTATGATTAGCGAATAACTCTTCCAATAAGGTGTTTTTTCGTAAATCTAAACTTTCTAACTGATTATGATTGGAATGTAACACTTTCAAGTCTTTATTTTTTCTTACATCCAAAATTTCAAGTTTATTTTTATTACAAATTAATTTTTCTAATGCTTTATTTTTACCCAAATCTAGTATTGTGAGATTATTATCGCTACAATTTAATTTAGTTAAATTAACAAAATACTCTATTCCAGCTAAGTTTGAAATACCTGATGAACTCACATCCAAATCGGTTATGCTTAAAACAGTTTCTTTTAAAATTTCACCATCAACAGGTCCGACATCCCAACCTTTCTCTATTAATGCTAATTCAAAATTTTCATCAAGAATTTGATACATTTTATCATTTTTTGAACCAAGCTCTGCATTTTTTAAACTGAGTTCTGATGAAACTTTCAACATCTCTTCTTGAGGTATTAGTAACTCTTCTTTTTCACAACCAAATAAAAAGAATATACACCCGCCTATTAATGTTAGTAAATAGAATTTTGACTTTTTAATTTTCACAGTACTTTTCATAATAAATAATTTTCAATTAATACTCCTTTCTAAAATTTTGTAAAAAAATCTATGGAATTGGTGAAGAAAGTTATAGTTATTCATTTATTTACAATATGACCTTCATCAAATTATAAATTGATTTAAATCATTTCTTAGTATTAATTTTTCAATTAGTTTATTAATAAATTATGTAATGTTTTTTTAAGGTTAATTAAAATAAAAAATCCTGCAATTTGCAGGATTTTAGTTTAAAATTTATCTAATAAACATAAGCTCTCTATACTTAGTTAATGGCCAAATTTCATCATCTACCATAATTTCTAATTTATCGCAATGGTACCTTATCTCTTCAAAAAATGGTTTTACTTTATTGCAATACTCGTGTGCTTTTTTAACTGGATCTGTTATTACATTTGCTTTTTTACGCGCAGCAATCATAGCATCAACTTTGGCATGTATTTTTTCTATGTGTGATGATATTTTTTTAATCAATATTATCTGTTCAGATGCGTATTTCTCAAAATCGGTTCCAAAAATTTCCTTTAACCCAGAAACGTTTTTAATAAGCATGTTTTGGTAACGGACTGCTGTTGGAATTATATGATTACCTGCAATATCTCCAATAACACGAGATTCAATTTGAATACGTAAAGTATAATCTTCTATTTCAATTTCGTACCGAGCCTCAATTTCTACTTTGCTCATCACACTCATTTCTTCAAACAAATCAATTGTTTTTTTTGAAATTCTAGCTTTTAATGCTTCAGGTGTTGTTTTATTATTACTTAAACCTCTTTTTTTAGCCTCCTTTTCCCAAGCTTCTCCATAACCATTTCCTTCAAATAAAATATTTTTGAAAGATTTAATATACTCTCTTAGTACATTAAAAATGGCTTCATCTTTCTTTAAATCTTTATCTTCAATAAGTTTATCTACTTCAATTTTAAAGTTTTTTAGCTGTTTTGCTACAATTGTATTTAAAACTGTCATTGGATTTGCTGAGTTTGCAGTAGAACCAACAGCTCTAAATTCAAACTTATTTCCTGTAAATGCAAATGGCGAAGTTCTGTTTCTGTCTGTATTGTCTAATAAAACATCAGGAATTTTACCTATAACATTTAATTTTAGGTCAGTTTTTTCTTCAGGAGATAGTTTACCATTTGTAACACCTTCCAACTCCTCTAAAACTTTTGTAAGTTGCTGCCCAATAAAAATTGACATAATTGCTGGTGGTGCTTCATTTGCACCAAGTCTATGATCATTACTTGCAGATGCAATTGATGCTCTTAACAATTCTTCATTATTATAAACCGCTTTTATAGTATTAATAAAAAAAGTTAAAAATTGAAGATTACTCATTGGAGTTTGACCTGGCGAGAGTAAATTAACACCAGCATCATTCGATAGAGACCAATTATTATGTTTTCCAGAACCATTTACTCCGGCAAAAGGTTTTTCGTGTAATAGCACTTTAAAATCGTGTCTATTGGCAACACGCCCCATAATATCCATTAATAATGAATTATGATCCACGGCTAAATTTGCCTCTTCATAAATTGGAGCCAATTCAAATTGATTTGGAGCAACTTCATTATGACGTGTTTTAACAGGAATACCTAAATACATGCATTCTGTTTCTAAATCGCGTATATAGTTTAAGGCTCTACCAGGAATAGATCCAAAATAGTGATCATCTAATTGTTGCCCTTTTGCTGGAGAATGCCCTAATAACGTTCTTCCAGTTAATGTAATGTCAGGTCTGCTACCTGCTAAGGCCTTATCAATTAAAAAATATTCCTGTTCCCAACCTAAAGATGATGTTACTTTTTTAACATTTTTATCAAAATATTTACAAACAGCAGTTGCAGCAATGTCAACAGCATTTAAAGCTCTTAATAAAGGTGTTTTATAATCCAGCGCTTCCCCGGTATAGGAAATAAAAATTGTTGGAATACATAAAGTAGTACCATAAATAAATGCTGGTGATGTAGGATCCCAAGCCGTATAGCCTCTTGCCTCAAAAGTATTTCTAATTCCTCCATTTGGAAAACTCGATGCATCTGGTTCTTGCTGAACTAATTGACTTCCTCCAAATTTTTCAATTGCCATTCCGTCTCCAATAGTTTCAAAAAAAGCATCATGTTTTTCTGCTGTTGCACCTGTTAAAGGCTGAAACCAATGTGTATAATGTGTAACTCCTTTTGACAAAGCCCAATCTTTCATAGAAGAAGCAACTTGATTCGCAATTTTTCGATCAATCTTTTTTCCATGTTGGATGGCGTTCATAACACCTTTAAAAGCATCACTTGTTAAATATTGACGCATTGAAAACTCATTAAAAACATTTGCACCAAATATTTCTGAGCGTCTTTTATCTTCTATAACTTCAACAGGCTTTCTACTTTGCGCAAGTTGAACAGCTTTAAATCTTAATGTTGACATTCTCTATTATTTAAATTTTATACGAATATAAGAATTTTTAATAATATTTTTAATAAATATTTATTTACCCCTAAAAAAAATAGGGCATCTGTAAAAATATACCATTTTATCTATTTTTTACCCCTAAAATTTTTATCGTAAAATATAAATATTTAAGTTTGCAGGAAATTATTTGATTTTTAAAACTATAATTTAACTTATATGAGCAAAACAAAATTAGAGTACATTTGGTTAGATGGTCATCAACCAACTCAAGAATTAAGAAGTAAAACTAAAGTAGAAAATGATTTTAGTGGTAAATTAGAAGATTGTGACATTTGGTCTTTTGATGGTTCATCTACAGAACAAGCCGAGGGCGGTTCTTCTGACTGTTTATTAAAACCAGTAGCAATTTATCCAGATCCAGCAAGACGCAATGGATATTTAGTAATGTGTGAAGTTTTAAATGCAGACAAAACTCCTCACGTTTCAAATCACCGTGCAACAATTGACGATGATAATGATGATTTCTGGTTTGGTTTTGAGCAAGAATATTTCTTAATGGACTCAAAAACGGACTTACCGTTAGGATTTCCTCGTGGTGGATTCCCTGGACCACAAGGTAAATACTACTGTTCAGTTGGTGGTAGATATACTTGGGGTAGAGATTTTGTTGAAGAACATGCAGATCAATGTATAGATGCCGGTTTAAACTTTGAAGGCATTAACCAAGAAGTTGCTCCAGGGCAATGGGAATTTCAATGTTTTGCACAAAGTGCTAAAACTGCTGGTGATGAAATTTGGGTAGCTCGCTACTTATTAAACAGATTATCTGAAAAATACAACTACTACATTGAATTACACCCAAAACCTGTAAAAGGTGACTGGAATGGTTCTGGAATGCACGCAAACTTTTCTAATACTATATTAAGAACTTGTGGTTCTAAAGAAACTTATGAAAAAATTTGTGAAGCATTTAGACCTGTAACAGATGATCATATTGGAGTTTATGGAGCTTATAACGATGAACGTTTAACAGGTTTACACGAAACTGCACATGTTTCTGATTTCTCTTATGGAGTTTCTGATAGAGGTGCTTCAATTCGTATTCCTATTATTACTGTTGAAAAAGGATGGAAAGGTTGGTTAGAAGACAGAAGACCAGCTTCAAACGCAGATCCTTACAAAGTTGCTTCAATTATTATTAAAACTGTAAAAGGAGCTAAATTATAAAATATTTAAAGTATTAGGTATCTGATATAAAGTATCAGGTATTAAAAATAAAAAGGCTGTTTAGAAAATTTCTAAACAGCCTTTTTTAATATAATTATTTTTACTAATTACTTTTTTGGGTGTACAATTGTCATTTCTT
>NZ_JBFLKT010000139.1:0-5012 GCF_040883305.1 Lutibacter sp. | reverse complement strand
GTGTAACCAATTCCCTTTTCTATTTTATCTAAAGAAAGGTTTTTTATAGAATCGTTTTGTATTGGATTTTCACTATAAATTACGCTATCCTTATTATAAAAATAGACCGATTTAGTGTTAATATCATACGGATTATCAACAGAAAAACGATGTGAAATTCGAGCAGTAATTCCTTTGCTTTTTAATTGATTATTAATATAATTTTGACCTAAGTAATCAAATAAACGTGAATAGGCTAAATTATCGCTAACTGCAAAAATCTTTTTAATTTCATTGGCAAATGTGGTTTTTGTAGTATCGCTAGCACTATTAAAAACAGTATTTTTATGTATCTTTTTGTTTTGATTCATTTTTTGTAAAGCCAAAACAGCAATAGGAAACTTAACAGAACTTGCAGGATAAAAATAAGTATTTTTATCTACTCTATAAGAGTAATCTTTAAAAGTTGTCTTACCATTTTCTTGTAGAATTTTGGTAAATAAAACTTGCACTTCGTAGTTTTTTACACTATCAATAACTTTTTTTATTTGTTTGTTTTTAGAAGCTATTGCTTTTTCTAAAGGGTTTTGTTTAGCACAACTAATTAACAAAAAAACTAAAAAAAGAAGTATTAAAAAATGTTTCATGTATTTATTTTAATGTTTTTTAAAGGTCTTATTTAGACTCCGCTCAGCACAGGAAATCATTTTCTTAAGTAATCAACTTTTGAACATGCTCATTTTATAACATTAAAAGTTTTTTGATAATTTTTTAAGAGTTATTTTAAAACCCTAAAATTAACTTAGCGATATAAAAGAACAAGAAAATTCCAAAGATATCATTACTAGTTGTAATAAATGGTCCTGTAGCAATTGCTGGATCAATACCTCTTTTATCTAATATTATTGGCACAAAAGTCCCTATTAATGCAGCTACTATAATAACACACAACATAGAAATTGCAACAGTAAAACTTAATAAAGTATCCATCATACTTGGCATAATTAAACCAAAAAGCATCACTAACAATCCTAGAACCGTACCACTAATTAAGCTTAAACTAACTTCTTTAAAAAGTCTGCTTAACAAACTTCCTTTAATAATATCATTTGCTAAACCTTGAACAACAATAGCGCTTGATTGCACTCCAACATTACCTGCCATTGCAGCAATTAACGGTGTAAAAAAGAACAATTTACCATATCTAGGGTCGGACATAATATCTTCATAACCTTCCATAATAAAAACACTCCCTAAACCACCAAATAATCCTAAAACCAACCAAGGTAAACGTGCCTTTGTAAGTTCAAAGATACTATCATCAGCTTCAACATCGTCAACTAAACCTGCCGCCATTTGATAATCTTTTTCTGCTTCTTCTTTAATTACATCAACAATATCATCAATAGTAATTCTACCAACTAAATGTCCAATTTCATCTACTACAGGAATGGCTTCCAAATCGTATTTTTGCATTATTCTAGCAACATCTTCAGCTTTATCTTGAACGTTTACAGCATCAACTTTTTTTATTAAAACATCTTTAATTGCAGTTTTAGTTGAGGTAGTTAATAAGTCTTTTAAAGAAAGTCTTCCTTTTAGCTTATTATTATCATCTACCACGTAAATAGAATGTACGCGTGTTACTTCTTCTGCTTGTGAACGCATTTCCTTTACACAAGTAAGTACGTTCCAATTTTCGTTAACTTTTACTAATTCTTTTGCCATTAAACCCCCTGCGGTATTTTCATCGTACCTTAAAAGTTCTACAATTTCTTTAGCGTGTTCAATGTCTTCTAAATGAGAAATTACCTCCTCTTTTTGATTTTCAGAAAGTTCTGAAATAATATCGGCGGCATCATCGGTATCTAATTCATCTATTTCTTCTGCAATTTCTTTACTAGAAAGTTCTCTAAGTATTTTTTCACGAACATTTTCATCTAATTCTGCAATTACTTCAGAAGTTACATCACTTTCTAAAAGTCGAATTAAATAAATGGCTTCTTCAATATATATTTCTTCAATAACTTCTGCTATATCTGCATAGTGAACATCTTCTAATAGTACCAATAAAGAATCGTTGTTTTTTTCACCGATTAATTGTTGTATATCTTCTATAAACTGTTTAGTAATTTCAACTGGCATCTTTTTCTATTTTAGAAGTAAGATTAATAAATTCTTGAACAGATAATTGTTCTGGACGTTGCCCAAAGATAATATCTTCTCTTAAATTATCCGATAAATTAAATGTTTTTAAACTATTACGAAGCGTTTTTCTACGTTGTTGAAAAGCTGTTTTTACTACTTTAAAAAACAATTTTTCGTCAACAGGAAGGGTGTAATTTTCTTTTCGAGTTAATCTAATTACACCAGAATCTACTTTTGGAGGTGGATCAAAAACCGTTGGTGGTACCGTAAATAAATATTCCACATTATAAAAAGCCTGTGTTAAAACAGAAAGTATTCCATAGACTTTGCTCCCTGCGGTCTCAGCAATTCTTTTAGCGACTTCTTTTTGAAACATTCCTGAAAATTCCGGTATTTGATGACGATTTTCTAATGTTTTAAATACAATTTGTGTTGAAATATTATAAGGAAAATTACCAATTATTGCGACTTGCTCTTTGCCAAAATAATCTTCAATATTAATTTTTAAAAAATCTTTTGAAATTATTCTATTTGCTAAGTTTAAATAATGAGCTTGTAGATATTCAACAGACTCAGTATCTATTTCAATAACATGAATTGTTGGTTTTTTTTTAAGCAAATACTTTGTTAAAACACCCATTCCCGGACCAATTTCTAACACATTATTATAGCCTTTTTCTGTTAAACTATCCGCAATTTGCTGTGCAATTAACTCGTCCTTCAAAAAATGTTGCCCTAGGTGTTTTTTTGCTCTTACACTCATATTTCAATTTTTTAAACTCATACTAAATTGTTCGCTTATCACTTTTAATTCGGTTCTAAAAGCAACAATTTTGTCTTTAAATAAATGCATAGCTTCGGCTCTTAATTTTTCTGCATCTTCCTGGTAATATTCTTGAAGCGTTTCAATACTATCTGTAGTATATTGCACCGCATACGTTGTTCCACCCATTTCTTCTTCAACCATAACTTGGCTCATTTTTGCATTGGTAAATTTACCTAATGAAAGCATATTTGGAATGTGTTCTTCTTTCATCCATTTTAACCATTCTTGATGAATTGATGCGTCTACATTTGTTGTTACGTTGTATATGTACATTTTTTTTAGTTTAAGTTTTTTTAGGTTCAAAGTTGTAACGGGACAAAGGTCTAAAGTGTAATTTTCACAAACAACTAAAAGCCTCCTTCAGGCTTCTGACTTCCGCCTTCGGTCTTCATTCCCATTTTTAATTCTTCATTATTAATTTTTAATTAATTGCATCTCCTCGTAATTTTCTATATTTTTTTCTGGCATCAACTAAATAGATACTCGATGGATATTCAAAAATAATTTTTTGATAGTATTCTTTAGCTTTTTCAATATTATTTAATTTGTTTAAATACAATTCTGCTACATAATAAATAGCATCATCAGCTAAAATATCATCTTTATTAAGTGCAATAATTTGTAAATAATTATTTTCTGCTTTTATTAAATCGCCAGAACTCTCTAATAATTTTGCTTGTTTAAACAAGGTTTCATCTTCTAAAGCATGTCCTTTAAAATTTGTTAAAATTACTTGTAACGTAACAATTGCAGCTTGGTTTTTATTTTGATATGCTAATAAATCTGCTTTTGCATACGTTTTTAAAGCTACTTTTAAACTGTCTTTTACCACATTATCTGTAATTAATAAGTTTAAATCTAACGCATCGTTTGCAATTAATTGTGAAGTAGAATTTTTTAGCACCTTTAATTGCGATTGCGCCCATTCAAAATCGCCTTTAAAATAAGATGTTTGTGCAATTTTAAAACGTGCCGTTTGTCCGATAGTATGACTTTTTAAATCGTTTTGAACTTGAGTATAGTAAATTAATGCGGTGCTAAATTTATTGGTATAGACCAAAATATCAGCTAATTTAGTTTTAATAGTTCCTTTTTGAAATTCGTTTATTGGTAATTTAAGCGCTTTTTTTAATAGATTAATGGCTTTTTCTGGTTCATTCTTTTTAAACGCTAAAAAATCGGCAAATACCAATTGTACGGCTATTGTATATTCATTTTTGCCATATTCCAAAAAAATTTGTTCAAATTGCTGCTCAGTTTTAGAAATTTCTGTAGCTGTTTCAATAGAAATTTGTAATAAGTAGAGTTTTGATCGTAGCTGATCTTCTAAATTATTAGTATTTTCAATTATAAAATTAAAACAGTTTTTTGAAACTATAAAATCGGAATCTTTAAAAGCAATTTCACCCAAATCTGTAATTCCTTTTAAACTACTGTTATCTCTTTTAAACAAAGCCTTTTCTTGTAGTAATGCCTTTGCATAGTCTTTTTGTTGCATAAATAACCAACTCAATAACTGATTCCAGCTATTTTGTGGATTGTTCTGTAATTTTTTAATCAACAGTTTTCTTAAAAAAATATTTGCTTCATTTTCAGCATCATCGGTTAAATACTTTCCAATATAAGTTTTTGCAGTTGGCAAATAATTAATGTTGGTTTCAATCAAATTTAAATACGTTTCAAACATATTTTCTAAATCGGCTTTTTCACCATAAATAGCTGCAATTTGCAAGTTGAAATTTGCATTAGGATTGAATTCCATAGATTTTTTAAAAGCAGCAAGTGCATAATCTAATAAATGGTTTTTATGAAAAGATCTTCCTATTAAATACCCTTGGTTTTTAGATTTTTCGATAGAATTTATAGCTTTTTCATAAAAAAAAGTGGCACTATCTTGTTTGTATTGCAATTGGTAATTATAACCTAATTCAACTAATAAATAATATTGATCTGAACGTTTTTTTAGTTGTTTATTAATAATAGATTGTACTTCATTATAATTTTCTAATTGCTGATAACTTGTAACTAAATTAGTTAAATAATTACTATTTAAAGGGTT
>NZ_JBFLKT010000138.1:0-3733 GCF_040883305.1 Lutibacter sp. | reverse complement strand
CTCATCTTCCCAAAAGAAAAGTTCGCGTTTCCATTGATTGTGCTCAAAATGTAAATCTGAATTAAAAATAAGTTCGTTTTTCATAATATGTATTTTAGCGTTTTATATTAAATTCTTTAACTATTATATTTCCACCTTCTTTTGTGTAGCCATAATCAAATTTTGGAAAATAGTTCTGTGATACTTTAAAGCCTATGGAACCTCCAATAATTAAGGAAATAAGTATTGTTTTTGTTGGATTCATGACTTTTAACGTTTTTTGACTATTAAAGTTCTCAAATAAACTAGAGAGTAAAAATGATTCTTATCAATCGCTACTATTTTCTGGATTTTTTTTTGTACGCTTTCCTAAAATAATTTCAAGATCTTCTAAATAAACTACTTCTTTTTTCAATAAGAGTTTTGCTAAAGTTTCCAATTCATTTTTATGTTTTGTTAATAAATTTTTGGTTCTTGTATAAGAGGTATCTATCAAATCCTTTACTTCTTTATCTATTAACATTGCCATATTTTCACTATAAGGTTTTCCTAAAAAGCGTTCATTTTCACCGGTTGAATCGTAAAAACTCATAGGGCCAATTTCATTGTCCAAACCATAAAAAGCAACCATATTATATGCTTGTTTTGTAACTTTCTCCAAATCGTCTAAAGCTCCAGATGAGACTTCATTAAAAATAACTTCTTCTGCTGCTCGCCCTCCTAACGATGCACATATTTGATCTAAAAATTGAGCTTTGGTTATAATTTGACGCTCTTCTGGAAGATACCAAGTAGCACCTAAGGATTTTCCTCTTGGTATAATAGATACTTTTACTAAAGAGTCAACATGCTCCAAATACCAGCTCGCTATAGCATGACCAGATTCATGATATGCTATAATTTTCTTTTCTATTGGGGAAATAATTTTACTTTTACGCTCTAAGCCTCCAATAACACGGTCTCTGGCTTCCATAAAATCTCGCTGTTCTATAAACTGCTTTTTATAACGCGCCGCAATAAGTGCTGCTTCGTTGCAAATATTGGCAATATCTGCTCCAGAAAAGCCTGGACTTAAAGCAGCTAAAGCATTTATATCTACATCTTTTGCAAGTTTTAACTTGCGAATATGTACTTTAAAAATTTCTTCACGCTCAGTTTTATTGGGTAATTCTAAATAAATATGCCTATCAAATCTTCCTGGACGCAAAAGGGCTTTATCCAAAACATCTGGTCTGTTGGTGGCAGCAAGAACGATTACTCCAGTATTTGGCCCAAAGCCATCAAGTTCTGTAAGTAACTGGTTCAAAGTGCTTTCGCGCTCATCATTTGCCTGAAAAGCGTTCACTTTCCCTCTAGATCTACCAACGGCATCAATTTCATCAATAAAAATAATACTTGGTGCTTTACTCTTTGCTTGCTTAAATAAATCGCGCACTCTAGAGGCGCCAACACCAACAAACATTTCAACAAATTCTGAACCTGACATTGAGAAAAATGGCACTTTTGCTTCGCCTGCAACAGCTTTAGCTATAAGCGTTTTTCCTGTTCCTGGCGGTCCTACGAGCATAACTCCTTTAGGTATTTTTGCTCCTAACTTTGTATAGGTTTCTGGGTTTTTAAGAAAATCCACCACTTCCATAACTTCAACTTTAGCTTCTTTTAAACCTGCTACATCTTTAAAAGTTACAGCGCTTTTACCTTCTGTTTCTAGAATTCTGGCATTTGTTTTACTGAAATTAAAAAGCGAACTGCCAGGACCACTACCACCGCCCATTCTTCGGAAAATAAATAACCAAAAAAGAATAATTATGGCAAACGGTAAGATCCAAAATAGTGTATCTATTAAATTAGTTCTATTTTGATAAAGAATATCTATTTTTTCTTCCGACGAAAATCCTTCTTGTGCTTTTGCTAATTTATTTTCAAAACTTTCTACTGAGCCAATGGTGATGTTATAATGCGGTCCTATTTTAGAGGAAAACAAGTCATTAGCTAATTCTTGGTATTTTGGGTCTCGTAATTTTTCTTGTTTGATATAAATTTCTGCAACTTCTTTATTTATAACCACAATTTTAGCAACATCATGTTGACCTAACATTGTTTGTTCAAATTGTTGCCAACCAATTTCTTTAATTTTAAATGACGGAAAAAAAAACCATGAAAATATAAATAGTGACATCAGCAATAAAAAAAACCAATTAGGTTTATAGCCTTTTGGTGACGGTTTTTGGGAATTATTAGTATCACTATTTTTTAAACCCTCCATAATTTTAATTTATTTAGTTTTCTATATAAATTAACAACCCACACCGCTTAAATACTTAATTATTAATTTTTATATTTTTATAATATCTGTAGGTGTTTCAACTAAAATTGTTTTATTACCTCGTAACACAATGGGTTGTTTCATAATTTCTGGATTTTTTTTAATCATTTTAATCCAATCTTCCGAAGAAAAATCATGATGCTCGAATTTTGAAATATAAGCTGGATGTTCTTGATTTACCAAATCTTTAATTTCCATATTTAACCTATCTGCTAATTCTGCAATTTGGGTTCCGGTTAATGGTGTTTTTAAAATATCAATTTTTAAAATTGGCAAACCTTCTGCTTTTGCATACGCCAAGGTTTGTTTTGCTCTTATGGATTCTGAATTGTAAAACAGGGTTATTTGTCGTTCTGATGTAGCTATTTCTCCCATAATTTATTCTTATGCGTTACTAAATGGTACGATATTATTAAAATTTATTATCATTTAACTTTTTTAGGTTAGTTCTAAATTATTTAAAAAAAGTTACTTTTAAAATGATGTTGGTCACTTCTCTTCTTTTTGTTTATATTGTTTTGTTTTATTTATCCATTTATTTCTTTCAATTATGTGCTTTATTTTATTGTAAAAAAAATTAGAGTAACTATTAGTTAATATGTTTTTGTTTTTTTAATTGAAAAGCATTCGATAAATCAAAATAAGAATTGAAATTCCATAAATGCTTGTGTAAATCAATTTGTTATATTTTGCCAACCAATTTGGTAAAAAAATATCAAAATTATCTTTGCTGGAATCTGAATATTTTCGAGCAATTACAGTTAAAGGACAAAACATTCTGAATATTAATAACACAAATCCCTCCATTAAAACCAAGCCGGTACAAATCCAAACCCATATGCCTATTTTATTGATGATTACGGCATACAATAAGTAAAATATAACCACACATTATAAAAGACCCAGATAATAGTGTGGATACTCTTAATAAAGAGTAATTTACTTTCTTGATTCATCTTTTATTCCTTATTTTTAATTTTCGTTTTTATTCTATTGAACTGTAATCATAATTAAGAATTAATACTTTTTAATAAAAAAACCTATTCATTCGTTCATCTTTTTATCTAAATTAATAGTATTATATTTTACATCAAAAATTTCAAAGTCCAACCAATTAAAATCTCCTTCTTTTAATTTCCAAAACACACTACATTTTGTTGGTATTTTAAAACCATCAAATTTTTTATATTCTTGGGTTGTTACAAACCAGGTTTTCCAAGGTTGTATCTTTTCCAGAGTTGTAATAACGTTGTGCTTCAAAAGAACTCATTTCACCTTCATTAGAAAACTTAAAAACTCCTGAAACTATTTTTCCATTGTAAGTAAATGTAGCTTTAGCAGAAGTTGAATTAATTCCTTCCCAAGTCATATAATTTTCCAAAGCAGCTGAAGGAAACCAAGTCATTTCCGCCATATACCGAATCATTG
>NZ_JBFLKT010000137.1:0-13838 GCF_040883305.1 Lutibacter sp. | reverse complement strand
TGGAGAACAAGGTTTACAATTATTCTATCCTCAATTTGAAACTGTTCCTCAAAATATGAATTTTAATTTACACATTCATGTTTCTAATATTTCTAATGGTTTTCCTCTTTATAATACAGATTATGAATGTAATATTCACTTATATAATTCAACTGGAGATCACACTTTTGAAGGAACTTTAGAAAATAATGGGAATGAATGGGATAAAGAAGTTTATCTGACTTCTGGAAATTTCTCTGATTTGGGAACTCATGCTTTTTATATTTGGTGTAATAACACTTATTTAGGTGGAGAAGTGAGAGGAACATTTGAAGTAAGTCCTACTGGAGAGCCTCAAGATTTAATTCAACTTTCATCTAGAATATTCTTAATTGTTTTCATGCTTGTTATAATAATCTTTATTCAATGGAATAGTAAAAGAATAAATTATGATTCATGGTATTTAAAAATGGCCAAGAGATATGAAAATAAGAATTGGGTTAAATTTGGATTGTCAGCTTTAGGTTACAACTTAATGAAGAACTCATGGATATTCTCTTACTTAATTGGTTTAGTAGGTTTATTAATTTTAACAGAATTAACTTACTTCTTCAATATAACTTCAGCTTTAGATATTATGAAGATAGTTTTAGGCCTTTACAGTTGGAGTGCAATCTTAGTTTCATTAATCTTCTTTAGCCAAGTTCAAGAGTGGATAGTTGGATGGTTAGATGATTTACAGAATTTAAATTGGGGGATTGATAAACAATGACTAAAGAAAATAGAAGGCCAGTTAAAATAAGTTCTCAAGGATATACTTTCTTAGATAAGTTAATAGATAATAGGGTAAAGTTTGGAGAAAATAGATTAAATTTTATTCAAACTTTAGACTTAATCGCAACTTATTTTAAGAATAACAACGATAGATATTTAGAAATGTTAAAAACTAAATTAGAAGGAGAGAAAAAATGTTAGAAGAACTTAGCCCAAGAAACAGAAGTGCAATTTCTTTTTTAGTAGTTGCAATTTTTGCAATTTTTTTATCTGGAATTTTTTTGGGAATAGTTTATTTTGGAGTTAGCACTTTTCAAACGAGTTTGGAAGGAGTAACTTGTGAACTCCCGGGAACTACTTATGGAGATTGTCAAACATGGTTCGGAGATACAATTTATAAGTTATTGAATTTGAAACCAATAATAATTGTATTTAGTTACCTATTTATCTTTTCCCTAGTCATAGGTTTAGTTTTGATGGGTTACAAAAATGGTGAAAACCCAGTAATGATTGGAGTGATATTTATTTTAACTTCAATGTTTACTTATTTTGGAATAGAAATTTCAAATGTTTATAGGGGAATGTTAACAAATGAATACTTCTATTCAATAATGACCCCTTTCACAATTTACAATAAGATAATGCTTAACTTTCCATGGTTTATTGCCTTTGTAGGTTTGGCTAGTTTGGTTTTAAGCATAGTGAATTACCAAAGAGCAAGAGTAAATACTTCAGCTTCAGACTTGGATTATTAGTTATTACTTTTGAATTAAACTACTTCTTTAAATAGTATTTTATCGTCTATAAATTATGAAACTTCCAATGAGTTTAAAGGAGCGTTCTTATGAAGGCCTACGCTATGTTATAAGGGATTCAGAAACTAAGATCCCTCTTGTAAGAAATAAAAGTGAATGGGATAGTGACTCAGTCACAGTCATAAACTTACTTTATCACTCAATGAATTTTGGATTAAAAAATTATTATGAAATATTTGATAGAAAGAAAAAGGAGGTAATAAGTTAAAATGGACTACCAAGAAGAATTAAAAAGATTGCAAAAAGGTTCAGACTATTGGAAACCTAAAGCAGGACAATTCAAGGTGAAAGCATTATCAGAACTTGAAAGTGCCGATCCCTTTGTAAGGAAAAGAGAAGGCCAAGAGGATGAAATTTCTCCTCAAGCTAAGATTAAAATCTTAGTTGGTGGAGAAGAAAAGATTTGGACTTTTGGAAAAGGAAAAACTCCTGCTTCAACTTTTGGACAATTAGTAGAACTTGCAACTAAACATGCAAATCAACTTAAGGGTGTAGAGTTTTCTGTTGTTGTAAAGAACGACGGAACTAAGAACGATTACACTATTGTTCAATAATCCTGGGTAACGAGGAGATTTATTTTTATTATTTTTTAGTTACAATAACAATATATAAAGTAAAAAGAGTTAAAGAAAATATGACAGACATGAAAGACAAAAAAGTTAGATTGATTTTAATAGGTGACAGATATTATTCTGGAACTATAACCGACGAGGATGAATTGTTTTATTATCTTAATGATAAATTTGGAAAAGAAGTGGTGATAGGTAAATCCAAAGTCATTTCTTTGGAGGTGATAGATGGAAGAGGTTGAAATTAATTTCACTCAAGAAGATGCAATGAAAATGATGAGTAAAGCTATTGAAATTCCTTTAGAAAGAAAAAAAGAGGAAAAAGAAAAAGCAAAAAAATTCTTATTAAATAAATATTTACAAATTATAGAAATTCTAAAAGAATATACTGATTTAGAAGAAGATAATTATAAAATAATAGCTCTTTGGATTATTGGAACTTATTTCCATGAACAATTTTCAACTTACCCTTATCTATTCTTATATGCTATTAAAGGTTCAGGTAAAACAAGAGTTTTAAGATTAATAGCCAAGCTAAGTAATAATGGTAGAGTATTATTAAGTCCAACTGAAGCAGTTATGTTTAGGATCCCAAAAGGAGAAACAATTTGTATTGATGAACTTGAAGGAATAATGAATAAAGAAAATGGTGGTTTAAGAGAAATGTTAAACGCTTGTTATAAAAAAGGTTCAACAGTTCTTAGGATGAAACAAAAGAAAATTAATGGTTCAACTGAACAAGTAATTGATGAATTTGAACCCTACAAACCAATCTGTATTGCTAACATAAATGGCATGGAAAATGTGTTGGAAGATAGATGTATAACTCTAATTTTGGAACGTTCTGATAAAGAAGATATTATGAGATTGGTGGAAGATTTTGATGAAAATCTTGAAATTTCTGACCTAAAAGCTAGTTTTGAGGCCAATTTAGTGCAGTTATGTAGTGTAGTGTTGATAAGGGGGAACCTAAAACCATGGAATAATTACGTAAAATTTAAGTATTTTAAAACTACATATAATACACAAACTACACAAAATACACCTTCAGTGACAAAACAAGAAAAAAATGAATTGTTTGAAAAGGTAATAAATAGCAATATTAAAGGCAGAAACCTTGAATTGTTCTTTCCTTTAATTTTACTAGCATCAAACTTTAGTGACAGTGTAGTTAGTGAAGTTATAGAAATAGCCAAAAAAATGGCTGAAAATAAGCAAAAAGAAGATGAAATTGAATCAAAAGATAAGAGTTTATATGACTTTGTTTCAAAGCAAAATCAAACTTCAGAATACAAAAAAATGAGGTTACTTTTAATGGCCTTTAGAAGTTTTGTTGGTAACATTGAAGATTCAGAAGATAAGTGGTTAAATGAAAAATGGTTAGGAAAGGCCTTGAAAAGATTAAACTTGATTGTGGATAAAAGAAGAGTTAGTTCTGGGATTGAAGTTACTTTAGATATTGAAAAAGCTAAAAAGAAAATGGAGAGTTTTAAATGACCTTCATTTACAACATAATTCAAATAGCAAAAGACTCTGGTGCTTTAATCTACTTAATTGTAATAATGATTGGCTTAGTTTGGGCTTTAGACCGAAGAATTAAACAAGTAAAAGAACTAAGAGAAGAAAATGAAGACTTGAGACAAATTCAACAAAGCAGAAGGGAGGAGGATATGAGTGCTAAATAAGGTAGGCTTTGTTGAAACTTTTTTTAGTAAAACTAAGAATTGGGAAATCACCTCTTTTACATACCCCTTAGCACGATCCTCCCTTCACTTTTTTAAATTAAAATGAAAATAGAAGAAATAATAAAAGAACTTGATGGAAAAAAAGAATGGGAAAAAATGATGAATGAGATTTCCAATTCAATAAACATTTGTTTATCAAAACTAGAACAAAAAAGGTTAAAATTAGAAAAATACAGAGAGAAAGAAAATGAAAAAAGAAAGTCGTAAAATTTCACATGATATAATCTGGGCAATAGAAAAAGTTAGGCAAAAGGAAAACTTACCCTCGTTTGACTTGGCTTTAAGATTCCTTGTAGAAAACTACAACCGAAAAAATAAACCAAAAGATATATAAACATTAAATCATTAAATAATAGTATAATGAAAACAAAAAACACAACAATCACAATAAGCGAGGAAACTTGGAAAAGGTTAAGATCCATTCAAGGCTTAGGAGAAACCTTTGATGAATTAATCAAAAGAATGATTAATGAATTACAAAATTATGAATTGATGGGGGAAGGACAATGACTAAGTCAACACAATGTCCAGCTTGTGCAAGAATAAGGGAAGTAGCTGATGATGTAAATTATACTGTCTGTATCTGTGGAGAACCCCTTAAATTTGCGAAATTAGGCTCTTTAACAAACGAAAACACAAAAGACAACCAAGTTATCCTAAAAACAGTTTTTAACCGTGGAGTTCAACAAGGTCGGACTCCTTCGGTTCAAGAATTAATTGAATCAATTGACACAAAGATAAAGGTGAATTTGAAATGAAACAAGAAGAAGAATTTATTAAAGAGTTGAATGAGAAAATAAAAATTAATGAGAATTTAGCGTATAGAATAATTGAGGAAGAAAACGGAGAATTTAAAAAAGTGAGAGATGACGTTTTGAAAATAATAATTTTAGAGATAATTGATGAATTAGCTGAAAAACATTTTAATAATCCAAAGCAGGAGGATAATGATGTGGGTGGTTGCTACACTCGGTTTAATGGCTCTTTACCTTCTGAAACCATTTCCGTAAAAGAAGGAGTTAATTCTCCTGCTGAGGATTTTACAAAAGAAAAGGAGTTGGGAGATTCCGAAAATCAATGAGGTACGAACAAATGAAAGGAAAAGGAAATGATGGGAAAGGGAATACTATTGAAAGAGATTCTTGGGAAACAGATAATGAATTATTTGATGTTTTAGATGAACAATATAGATTTCTTTTTGATTGTTGTGCGACAGGGGAAAATAAGAAATGTGGTTTATTTAGCAATGATTTTTTGAATTACAAAAACCCTTATAATGATACTTCATGGATGAATCCTCCCTTTTCAAAAGCAAAAGAGATGTTTGAACATTTCTTTAAAATAATAAAAAAAGGAGTAGCAATTTTTAGATGTGATAATATGGAAACAAAAGTTTGGCAAGAAATTATATTAAAAAATGCTGATTGGATCTTTATTCCAAAAGGCAGATTTTCATATACTTGTTACGATTATAAACCAGATACTAGGAGTGGAACAAGATTCCCAAGTGCATTAATTGGATTAGGGGTTGAACCTCCAAAAGAATTAGAAGGTATTACGCTTTCCACAGTTAAGGAGAAGAAACAATGACTGAACAATTATTTGGACATAAGAAATGTGAAGGATTAATTGAATTTGATAGCTTTGGAAATTGGAGATGTAAATTATGTGGGAAAGTAAGCAAGGGTACAAAAGAAATAATAATTATTTCACAATCTAACGAAAATAAGAATAAGGAGGATAAAAATGGGAAAAAGACTAACTGAACAAGAGAAAAGAGATAGAGAAATAAATAGAATTATTTCAAAAATCTCTAAGCTTGAAAAGGTTCATGAAAAAGAGCTAGTTGAATCTGCTTGTGCTAGATACAAAAGAACACAAGTTGAAAGAAGGAAAGCTCAAGAAGAATTTGAACAAGCTGAAAGAAAACTACAAGAACTGAAAAAGAGGTTGAAATAGACATCCTTCAGTTCGCTTAATACATCACATAAGTAATCATACTCCACACAACGCCCTACGGTCTTAGTCTTTGGAAGAAAGAGGGTGGACATACGCCGTGCAAAAGACAACCAACCACACCCTTTTGTGGAGGTGGAGCAGTTGGATGTCCGTGGAAGTCGGGCAATATCACAAAAACGAACTAAAATGGGACTAAAGAATGCATTAATAATGGGAAACATCTATGACCCAGATACAGATTGTCAATATGTTTTACTTAGAGTTTCTGCTAAAGAATGGGATTTATGGAAACAAGAAGAAGAGGAGGAAAATGACTAAATCAACTGAGAAGAAAAAATGGTAACAGATTCACAACAAAAAGAAATAGAGCATAGACTTTGGACTGAGTTTCCTTTAGGATTAACTTGGTGGAAAATTCATTTAACTTATGAAAGAGTTTTAAAAAAAGAAGATAATTTAATTAGGGAATCTTCGCTTAAATCACGAACAAAGGAGAATATCACAAAAACGAACTAAAATGGATGACAAAGACAGACACATATTAGCAAAATTAATTGAAAACGACTTAGAAGGTTTAATCTACAAAGAACCTAAATGTGATTTTGAACATATTTGGAACTCTGCAATAGATTCAGCTAAACAAGTTTGTGAAAGTTATCAGGAAGATGAATATATAGAATTAAATGAAGAAAAGTTAGATGAATATGTAATAACTGATGAAGATTCGGATAAATCACGGGAGACGAAATAAAGATGGCAAGACATAAAGAATATGATAGGAATTATTATTTTGAAGACAAAGAAGAGGTTACCTTAGATAAGTTCATAAAAAAAGAGGAAATAAAAGAAGTGAAAAATGAAACTGATTAATGGAGACTGCTTAGTAGAAATGAAAAATATAGAATCTGGAAGTGTTGATTGTATAATTACTGACCCCCCATATCTAATGAATTACAAAAGCAATAGAAGAGTTGTAAAAGAAAAATTTAATCATATTGAAAATGATACAAATGAAAATTTTATTGTAGAATATATCAAAGAATGTTTTCGGATTCTTAAAGATAATTCTGGATTCTATTGTTTTTGTTCATGGCATAAAATAGACTTATTCAAACAAGAAATTGAAAAGCATTTTAAAATAAAGAATATAATTGTATGGAATAAAAATAATCATGGAACTGGTGATTTGAAAGGAAGTTATGCACCAAAACATGAATTTATAATTTTTGCACATAAAGGTAGGGCTTTAAATAAAAATAAGAGATTTACAGATGTTATTGATTGTAAGAAGATAAATTCACAAGATTTAACTCATCCAACCGAGAAACCACAAGAATTATTAGAAATTTTTATCTTAAACAATACAGACGAAAATGAACTTGTTTTTGATGGGTGTATGGGGACTGGAAGTTTAGGAATCGCATGTAAAAAGTTAGGAAGGGATTTTATGGGAATAGAATTAGATAAAGAATATTTTAAAATAGCTGAAGAAAGAATTAATTCGTCTAAGTCCTCTTAGCCGTAATTCGTACGAAACCGAAAGATATATAAAGGATACGTACGTAATAAAACTATGAAAAAAGATAGACTTCAAATAATAAGCGAGGGATTACCATTAATCCCAAGAGATATTTCAAAAGAAGAACAATTAAAAATGGCAAAGAAAAAGTTAGACTTCATGCACGAAAATTCTGGATTATTTATTTCAACTGGAGAATATATGATGACTCTTTCAAGCATTAAAGAAGAAATTAAAAGTTTAGAAAAAGAAATGTAAAATGATAACAAAAGAATCAAAATTAAGCCATGATGGAACTAACCTTTTAACAAGGATTCCAAAAGCTATTGAAGAAGAAGGAAAACTAAAGAAAGGTCAAAAGTTAGAGTGGTCTGCAAACAAAGGCAAAGTGGAGGTTAAGAAAGTAGAATGAATAAAGAAGATGCAATATTAGAATCAATAAAAGACTTAGTAGATTTTTTAGAACAAAAAGAAATGAAGAAATTTGGTTGGACTTCAGACAAAACTTTCTTATTAAGAAAAATAAAAGATAGAATCTATACAATCTTGAATCCAAGTAGAGATGGAAACTGTTGTGAAATGCCATCAAAGGATGAGATACATCCAATAGCAAGAAAAATCATAAGAGAAGAAGAGGCAAAGGAGAAGTTTTTAACAAGAGAAAGAGCATGAAAGAATATAAATTATTTAACACAGATGGAAAAACATTTTTTGACTTTCGGAGCAAACCAGAATCAAGATGCGAAGGATTTACATTAACTTATTGTGATGATGGAACAGTTGTTATGTCTGGAGATTATGGAACTCTTTGTTGGAAGAGATATGGAAAGTATCCAGATTATGGGTTTCCAAATAAAGAAACGAATATTGGTTACTTTGCTGAGAAGGTTTGTCAATGGGGGGTAGAACAAGTTATTGAAAAATGGGATAAAGATAAAGCAATAGAAGATTTCAAAGAGAGGTACAAAGATGAATTAGAAGATTATGAGGGAAAAGATAAATTTGAGGAAATTTTAGAACAAATGAATTGGTTAGAAGACTATGACGAGATTAAATTTTATGAATTAGTTAGAGATTTTGATAATGATTCTGAATGCTCTTATAAATATTATACTGAATATTTCAAATTTATCTTTGAAAACTTAAAAAGCGTTTCAGAACAAGTATTAGATGCAGTAAATAAAAAAAAGTTCGTAAAAAGTAAAGATATAGAATCAAATCATAGTCAGAAAATAAATAAAAATATTAATAAGGGGAAAAAAGTAGTGCCTTGTTCTGATGGCATGAAGTCCCCAATTAATAATAAAAAAAATGAATAAAATACATTATAGGCATATTAATGAAGCAGATTGTGGACAATTAAATGTAGATTTTGATAATTTAACTTATATTCAATCAGATGTTACTTGTAAAAAATGTCAAAAGAATATTTTACATGATTTAAAGTTAGAAATAGAAGATGCAAAAGATGAATTTAATAGAGTAAAAGAAAACTTCGCAATCTCAAATAAATTCATAGAAAGTAAAGATGACGGAGGAGAAGAATGATTTGGCAATATTACTCTTGTGTTGAAATATTTGGTGGAGAATGGGGTTTGGCTCTTTCATTTGTATTAATATCTTTAATAAGTTTTTTAGTAGGAAGAAAATACCAGATGAAAATACAAAAACTTGACGCCTTTTCGGAGGATGAGGAATGAAAAAACAAGAATTACAAGAAACAATTGAATGGTTACAAGGTCGTTTAGAACTTTTGAATAGTTCAAACCCTCCTTCATTTCCAACAGAACAAAAAATGCTAACTAGAATCTTAATTTACATGATGAATAATTTGGAGGTAGGGAAATGACACTAGAAAAAGAACTAGCAAAAGAAGTATTAACTTCAATAGAAGAAGACAAAGGAATTGAAGAAGTAAATAGAAAATATAAGAATTATCTAAATTACATTTCAAAAGGACAACCTTATGATGTTAAACTATTTAATGTCCTTGACCACAAACATACTAAATACTTGTTGAGGAAATTAGAGTGAAATTAATTTATGGTTTTTTGATTGGCCTCTTAGTTGGTTGGGTTCTTAGAGGGTTAATGGATTTATTTAATAAAAAAAATAAAGATAAGTTAAAATGAAATTTAAAGAATTATTTAAAAAGAAAAAGAAAGAAGATCTTCCTGAAGAATTAAAAGAAGAGTTTAAAGAAGAAGTTTCTTATCCAGAAGGAACAATTAAGTGCGAAGCTTGTGAAGAGCCACTTTTTCCATGGGAAAAAAGAAAAACTCATGCAGGAAAGAAATTCCATATTAAATGTTATAGGAAGGCATTAAAGATTGCAAAAACTCAAATAAAGAACGGAATTGGAAATCTTTAAATAGTAGTAGTTCTTTAGTTTTGTATGGTTAGAAAATTAAATTCTAGAGGAAAAAAAGGAAAAATTGTAGTTTGTCCTAAATGTGGTTACAAATGGAGAACCAGACAATTCAATAAATATATGGTATGTTGCTCAAATTGTAAGAGGTATTTTAAACTGAAAAAATGAATAAAAAACTATTCCTAACCTTTGCATTAATGTTTTTATTAATAGTTCCAATGGTAAGTGCAGTTAAAATTGATTACTCCCCAAACGACAAAGGAGTTAATGACATGAAAGCTCACGTTGAAGACACTATACTTTTTGGTTTAATTGCTGTCGGTGAACAAGGAACTATGGAATTAAAAAGTCATAAGTCACCCACAGATGTCTTGAAAGTTGGAACAGGTTGGCAAGTGACTATGATATATGAAACTAATTTTGGACAAGCACAAAAAGAAATTCTGGGTGATGTTACCTTTATTGATATGAGAACAGGTTTAGAAGTTGAAAAAGAATATAAGTTTGTTTATTGGGGAACAGAAGAAAGGGAAAGGGATACTTACTCTTGTCTAGAAACAGAAATGTTAAATGGAACTCTTGAAACAAATTGTGAAGTTAATGGAACTGAAACTTACACTTATGAAGGATGGTTAGATTACAATTCAAAGGATTTACCAAAAGGACAAATAACTTTAGGTTTAATGACTTATGTCGGATATAAAGATTATGTTGATGGTATTTGGGAAGTTCAAGGTAAAAAGATTGATAAACACGCAAGTTGGACAACTGCTTTAGAAGTTGACTTAGTTTCCTATTATACTTTAAATGAGACTTCAGGCACTACTGCCGAAGATGTTCATGGAACAAACGACGGAACAAACAACGGAGCAACTGTTAATGTTGCAGGAAAAATAGGAACTGCTTATGATTTTGATGGAACCAATGATTATGTAAGTGTTAGTTTTGGTGAAACATTTAGTGCTATAACTTATTCTTGGTGGATGGCTTGGGATGATTCTGGAACTTCAGCAACACAAGTAGTTTTTGAATCAGATACAACAGCAGAAGGTTTAGTTTATACTGGTAGTGGAGCAACGGATAGTATAGCTGTCCGTATAGGAACTGACTTAACAGATGCTTTGTTTGAAAGCGCTATTCCTGATTCAGGATGGCATCATTATGTAGCTACTTGGGATGGAACAGATGTTAAATTGTATGTTGATGGAACTGAGCATGGAAGTAGCCCGATAAGTAGAGCTTGGAGCAATCCATCTTTTACTTCATTTTATATAGGAGCAAGAGCAGGAAATTCTGTTAATTTTGATGGAAAAATAGACGAAGTAGGAATATGGTCAAGGGCATTGACCAGCACTGAAATAAGCGATTTATATAACTCAGGAGATGGTTTGGGTTATAGAGTTATTGCTCCAGCAGGATTTACCGTTTCTTTACTTCACCCAGAAAATGATAGTTATTTAAACGAAAGTAGAACGGTTAATTTTGGAGTTAATATAACTAATGCAGGAAACAACACTTTAGAACAAGTTGAATTAATTATTGATGGAAGTGTTGCAGTGACTAATACTTCTGGAACAGAAGGAATTTATAACTTTACAAGAGTTTTAGACAATGGAAATTATACTTGGTATGTAAATGCAACTGACAATGAAACTGAAGTTTTCACAAGTAGCGTTTATGAATTTGAATTAGATGTTGAAAGTGAAATTGATATAAATTTATTTAGTCCTGAAAACAATTTCGGTTCTAATGTAACGCAAATTACTTTCATTTCAAATGTCACAGATAAAAATTCTGTGGGGATAACTAATGTAAGTTTATTAATTGATGACGTTGTTGTTGAAACAAATACCTCTGGAATTGAAGGGAACTATACTTTCACAAGAACCTTTAGTGAGGGAAGTTATACTTGGAGAGTTATTGCTTATGATGACACTTATAACGAAAGTTATACAAGTTCTACAAGAAATTTTTATGTAGATTTAACTGCTCCAGTTATTACAAATGCATCTTTAAATGAAACTGTCCTTTACAATGAAGGAGATACTGTTTTATTAAATACAATTATTACTGATGACAATTTAGACACAGTTTTATATGAATATGATGGAACTAATAATACAATCTCTTCATTAGGTGGAGTGTTAAGTCAAACTCCAATTACTACAACTCTAACAGAATTGACAATAATTGTTTATGCAAATGATACAATCGGGAGAACAGTTTCTTCACAATTAAACTTGACTGTGGATTCAACCGCCCCTTCAATAGGAATAGAAGCACCAGGAGACACAGAAATCCCATACCTATATGAAAATTACTCAATACCTTTTAGTGTCATAATTGCCGATACAAATCTAGATAGTTGTTGGTATAATTATGCTGGAGTAAATAATTCCTTTGCTTGTGTAAATGATGAACTTTATACAAGTAGTTTTAATTATTCTGTTGGAAACAATACAGTTATTGTTTATGCAAATGATACTCTAGGGAATTTAAGAAGCTCTAGTGCTACAATAGATTATGAAATTTTGGAGTATTCAATAACATATACTCCTGAAGTAGTTGAAGGGGCTTATGAAAACTATCAAATCCAACTTTTAAAGGATTCAACTTCTTTAATTTCAAGTATTGATTTAATTTACGATGGAAGTTCTGATACTTCTTCTCTTTTTTCTAGCACAAACAATGTTACAGGGACATCTACCTTAGTTGTTCCAAGTGTTTCTTCAGATGAAAACCAAACTTTTTATTTTCAAATTAATCTTGCAAGTGGAACAAGTATAAATTCTACTTCAAGAACGCAATTAGTTCAAAATATAGAAATAGATGATTGTTCTGTTCAAACCTCTAAATTTCTTGGACTTAATCTCTTGGATGAAGAGGTTCAATCTCCTTTAAATGGAACAATTGAGGCAACATTAAGCATAGTTAATGCAATTAATTATCAAGAAGTATTAGGTTTATCTGGAAATTATTCGGATGTAAATAGTAAAGAATTTTGCACAAATATAGATTTAAATTCTACTTCTTTTTTATTAAATGCCGAAATTAGATATTTCTCAGAAAATTATTCTGCAGAGTTTTACCATATACAAAGAGCAGAGCTTTCAGATTATCCTAGAGATATTTCTTTATTTGATTTATTAAGTGAAGATACTACAAGATTTAAAATACTTTATAGAAATGAAGATTTAATTGGGGTAGAAGGGGCAATTTTACAATTACAAAGGAAATATCTTTCAGATGGAACTTTTGAAGTGGTAGAAGCTCCTTTAACTTCTAGTGATTCAACAGGGGTTTTGCATATTGATACAAATACAAACAAATATCAAATTACAGTTGTTAAGAATGGGGAAGTTTTAGGATTATTTCAAAACTTGGCCTTTATTTGTGAAAGCGAATTAACAGGGGAATGCACTTTGAATTTATATGATACTTTAACTCCTCCAAATTTAATATCTCTTACAAGTTTAGAGGATTTTTCTGCAGCACTAGAAAGTTCAATTGAAAATCAAACAATAACCTTAACTTATACAATTCCAAGTGGAACTACAGGAACAATTCAAGTTTTAGCTATTCAAAAAGACACAATTCTGGGAAGTTCTACAATTTGCAATCAAACAGTTATTTCTTCAGCTGGTTCTATAGAATGTTCTTATTCTACTACTATTCAAGATAGTAAAATAGATTATCAAGTATTCAAAGATGGAGAATTGGTTGCACAAAAAGGATTTATTGTTCAAGAAGATTTAAGAGATGACTGGGGGGTAGGGAACTATCTTATTTTAATTGTTCTTTTATTATCCCTAGCCTTTATGGCAATTTCTAGTCCAGAATGGATTGTAGTTAATTCAGTTTTAACTGTTTTAATTGGTGGTGGGGTTTGGTTAATAAGGGGAATAAGTTTTGTAGAAGGACTAGGTTCTTTAATTTGGTTAATAATTGCAGCAGTAATTTTGATAAGTAAACAATCTAGACAGGAGGACTCTTAAATGGCAGATCAAGATATAAAAGACTTTACTATTAATTGGGTATTATTTGGCCTATTAGTTTTTTCCCTTCTAGCTTTTGCTGTTTCTTTTGTCGCTAATAATAATCCAGATG
>NZ_JBFLKT010000136.1:0-11990 GCF_040883305.1 Lutibacter sp. | reverse complement strand
GAAAAGTACTATTTGAATAAGTAGCATTTTCTAAACCAACACCTACATTTAGTTTATAATTATTTTTTAATGTTGAAGTAATTTCAAATCGTAATTTGTTTTCAATTTCTCTTGAAGAATAATCTAATAATAAATCGTTTGGATTACCCGTATTGTTAAAATACTTTTTTGCATTATTATTCCAAACGTTTCTACTTACTACTAGTTGTTGCATCGTATTTTTACCAAAATGTTTGTAAACTGCACCAACGGTATAATTCCATTGTTCTTGAATAGGAATATTACTTAATGCATACCTGTTTCTTTTTAAAGTTTCCTCATCTGTAATATCATCATTCACACTTTCGTTTAACTTAAATTGATCAATAGCCCCTAACCCAATTAAAGAAATTTCGCTATTTGAAGATAATTGATGTTTCACTTTAAACTGAAAATCGTTGTAGGTTGGTAAAAAAGGGAGTTTTATTAGTTTAAATAAAAATTGCAAATAAGATTGACGTACAGAAGCTATAAACGTAGTTTTTTTACCTAATGGTCCATCTAAAGTAAGTCCAGCATCAGATGTTCCCAACGTTAGTCTTGTATTCAACTTTTCCGGGTTCCCATCCTTTTGTGTAAATTCTATTATAGAGCTTAAAGCATTTCCATCGCTTGCAGGAAAAGCACTGGTGAAGAAATCTACTTTTCTAATTAAATCGGCATTTATAATCCCAACTGGACCTCCAGACGAACCTTGAGTTTGAAAATGATTTATTACTGGAACCTCAATTCCGTCCAAATAAAATCTATTTTCTGAAGGTGCACCACCTCTAATAATTATGTCATTTCTAAAACTAGGATTTGAAGCAACACCAGGCAAGGACTGTATCACTTTTAAAACATCTCTATTACCTCCAGGATTTTTTTCAATTTCAGCAATTCCCAACGATTGAACCGATAAAGGACTCTCAACTGATTTTTTAAACAATTGACCTTGCACTACAACTTCATCTAGTTGCTCTTTAGTTTGAGTTAGTTCAATTAAAATATATGGTGTTTTATCTTTTGTTACTAAATAATCATCAGAAAGTATAGTTTGATATCCTAAAAAAGAAACACTAACTTTTATATAACCCAAAGGCACATTGTTAATTATAAATACACCACTCTCATTTGTACTTTTACCTAAAGTAGTTCCTTCAACAATTACACTAACAAAAGGAAGTGTTTCTCTTGTTTGTACATCTATTACTTTTCCTTTTATAGTTCCAGCATTTTGTGCAAAAACCCCAGAAAAATTTATTAAAAGTAGCAGTATAAACCCTGTTTTTTTCATGTTATAAATTTAATTTTACAAATATACTTTATTTTGTTTAATATTACACATTTAAAGTTAAACAATTTATATTTAAAACTAAAAAAACCTCAATCTTAATAGATCGAGGTTTAGTGGTGAGAGAAGGATTCGAACCTTCGAAGCTTGCGCAGCAGATTTACAGTCTGCCCTCGTTGGCCACTTGAGTATCTCACCAAAATTAAAAATTTCTCTAATTGAAGAAGTTTTTGTGACCTGGCTGGGGCTCGAACCCAGGACCACCTCCTTAACAGGGAGGTGCTCTACCAACTGAGCTACCAGGTCGTCTTTTTCCTTTTTAGCGGGTGCAAATATAGGGGTATATTTTAAAAAAACAAATAACTTTTTTACTTTGTTTCATTTAAATAAACCTCTCTAACTTTTTTAAACAAATTTGAAGAGTACACAAAATTTACAATTGCCTCATTTTCAGTTTTAAAAATCTCTTTATTTGTTCCTTCCCACGCTTTTACACCATCTTTTAAAAAAACAATTTTTTCTCCAATTTCCATTACAGAATTCATATCGTGCGAATTTATTACCGTAATTATTTGATATTCTTTTGTAATTTCTTGAATTAAATTATCAATTAAAGTTGCTGTATTTGGATCTAATCCAGAGTTAGGTTCATCACAAAATAAATATTTCGGATTCATAACAATTGCTCTTGCAATGGCAACTCTTTTTTGCATTCCACCAGATATTTCAGCTGGAAATTTATTATTGGCATTTACTAAATTTACTCTGTCCAACACAAAATTTACACGTTTTAACATTTCTGCGCTCGTGTTATTAGTAAACATTTTTAATGGAAACATTATATTTTCTTCTACAGTTAAAGAATCGTACAATGCTCCACCCTGAAAAACCATCCCTATCTCTTGTCGTAGTTGTCTTCGAGCCTTAATATCTAGCTGTGTTTGATTTCTTCCATCAAAGCAAATTTCTCCTTGCTCTGGAACATGCAAGCCTAACAAACACTTTAAAAAAACTGTCTTTCCAGATCCACTCTGACCGATAATCATACTGGTTTTTCCTTTTTCAAAAGTTGTTGAAATACCTTTTAAAACTGGAGTTCCACTAAATTCTTTATATAAGTTTGTAACTTCAATCATTTATCCTAATAGCATTTGAGTTAAGAAGTAATTTAATAAAATAATTACAACACTTGTCCAAACAACAGCTTGGGTGCTTGCTCTACCAACCTCTAAAGAACCGCCTTTTACATAATACCCATGATATGCTGGTATGGTAGCAATAACGAATGCAAAAACCAAGGTTTTAGTCAATGCATATTGTATAAAATAAGGATCAAAATCGAGTTGAATTCCGTAAATATAATCTTCACTAAAAAATCTACCAGTCAATAAACCAGCCACATATCCTCCATAAATACCTAAAAACATTGCCAACACAATTAATATTGGATAAAAGAATAATGTCGCTATAATTTTAGGTAAAACCAAGTAATTTAAAGAGTTAATACCCATAACTTCCAAAGCATCAATTTGTTCTGTAACACGCATAGTACCAATACTTGAAGAAATATAAGAACCCACTTTTCCTGCTAAAATTACACTCATAAATGTGGGTGCAAATTCTAATATCATAGAACGTTTTGTAGCGAATCCAATTAAGTATTTTGGTATAAAGGGGCTATCTACATTTAAGGCCGTTTGTATTGCTACAACACCACCTACAAAAAATGAAATAAACATTATTATTCCGAGAGATTTTAAACCCAAATCTTCAATTTCACGAAACAACGTTTCTCTAAAAACCGACCATTTCTGGGGCTTTCTAAAAACCTGTTTCAGCATAATAAAATACTTTCCAATATGCTCTAAATAATTCATTAAAATTTCTTTTTGGCTAAAATATTAAAATAATACCACCTTTAATCTTTTTGCATCATAAAATTCTCTTCAAAGAATAAAATTTCATTATTTTTGGAAGATTAAAATTATATATAATGAAAAAATCACTTGCACTCATATTTTTAAGCTTTACTTTAATTCAATGTATTGCAATAAAAGCTGAATCGAATGCAGCCCCAACAGTTGAGATTTCAAATAAAACCTACGAAAAAAACTACGAAAACAACCCAAAATTAATTGTTGGAATTGTTGTTGATCAAATGCGATACGATTATTTGGTGAAGTTTTATAATAAATATGGAGAAGGTGGTTTTAAACGTTTAATGAATAGTGGTTACAATCTAAAAAATGTACATTACAATTACATTCCAACATATACGGCTGTTGGACATGCTTCAATTTATACTGGAACAACACCTGTAAATCACGGAATTATTTCTAACAATTGGTACGATAAATATCAAAAAAAATCTATTTATTGCGTTGATGATGATAATTATAAAACTGTTGGAGCAAACTCTGGTGGAAAAAAATCTCCGCATAAAATGTTAACTACTACAATTACAGATCAATTGAAATTAGCTCAAAACATGAATGGAAAATCCATTGGAATTGCCATAAAAGACAGATCGGCTATTTTACCAACAGGACATACAGCTGATGCCGCTTATTGGTTTGAAGGTGGTGATGAAGGAAAATTTATGACTAGTACATTTTATATGGATAAAGTTCCAAATTGGGTTGCTGAGTTTAACAATTCTGGAAAAGCCAATAATTATTTAAACCAAACCTGGGACACTTATTATAATATTGACACTTACACTGAAACATTACCAGATAACAACAATTTTGAAGGTCAATTTAAAGGAAAAGAAACTCCAACATTTCCCTATAATTTAAAAGAATTAAGAAAATTAAATGGGAACTATAGTCTAATAAAAGCCATTCCTGCTGGAAATACAATTACGACAGATTTTGCTGAAGCTGCAATTTTAGGTGAAAATTTGGGTAAAGGAGTATTTACAGATTTCTTAGCAATTAGTTATTCAAGTACAGATTATGTTGGACATCAATTTGGTGTAAATGCAAAAGAGTTAGAAGACACTTATATTCGATTGGATAAAGATTTAGAACGCTTTTTAAACTTTCTAGACACCGAAGTTGGACGTAACAATTATACAATCTTTTTAACCGCAGATCACGCTGCTGTGCAAGTTCCTGCTTATTTAAATTCGTTAAAAATTCCAGGTGGTTATTTTGATACCGATAAATTTAAAGAATTTGTTAACAACATTACTTTAGAACACTTTAATTCTGAAGAATTGATTGAAAATATTTCCAACTACCAACTATTTTTAAACAAGCAAAAACTAAAAGAGTTAAAACTTGATGCTCAATACGTTTCTCAAGTAATTGCGAATGAAATTTTAGCTTTTGAAAATGTATATAAAACTGTTACCGCACATACCTTGCAAACAACAAGTTTTACTTCTGGGATTTTAAAAACATTGCAAAACGGATACAATCAAAAATTATCTGGAGATATTTTATTTGTGCCAAATCCTTCCACAATATCATATTCTAAAACAGGAACTACACATGGCTCTGGTTATGCGTATGATACACATGTACCGTTAATTTTTTATGGTGCTAAAATTAGTAAAGGAAGTTCTAATCGTTATTATCCAATTGTGGATATTGCTCCAACTTTAGCAAGTTTTTTAAACATTACAGAACCAAATGGATCTACAGGAACTGTTATACTTGAAGTTTTAGAGTAAGCAAAAAGTTAAATAGTATTTTACAAAAAAGCTACTGTACTTTAGAAACACAGTAGCTTTTTTATATACTTTTAATTAGTATCTATAAATCTGCTTAAAATTGTAATTCTTAAAATTAGTACTTATAAACAACAGCATTAATATTCATTCCTGCACCAACAGAAGCAAAAATAATTACATCACCTTTATTTATTTCTTGATTTTCTATTTCACCATTTCTAACCAAATCCAATAAGGTTGGTACGGTAGCAACAGAGCTATTCCCTAATTTATGAATACACATAGGCATTACATTTTTAGGAACTTTTGTTTTATATAAACGGAAAAACCTTTTTATAATGGCTTCATCCATTTTTTCGTTAGCCTGATGAATAAATACTTTTTTAACTTCAGAAATGTCAAGACCACTTTTATCTAAAGCAGTTTTCATTGCTAAAGGCACATGATTTAAACCGTATTCGTAAATTTTGCGCCCCAACATTTTTATATAACGCACATCCTTACTTTTATCTTTATTAAAAGACTCTCCAAAATATAAATAATAACACTCTTCTAAAGCATCTGTTTGAGCTGCATGGCTTAAAATACCTTCCGTTTCAGTTTCTTTAGCTTCGATAATACAAGCTCCTGCACCATCCGCAAAAATCATCGAATCCCTATCAAAAGGATCTACCACTCTAGAAAGTGTTTCAGTACCAATTACCAAACATTTTTTTGCTATTCCAGATTTTATAAAAGCTTCTGCTTGAATAACACCTTGAATCCATCCTGGACAACCAAAAAGAATATCGTATGCAACACAAGCAGGGTTTTTAATACCCAATTTATACTTTACTCTTGAAGCTAAACTTGGCAAAACATCACTTTGTATGGTATTGCTTTTAACATCACCAAAATTATGTGCTAAAATTATATAGTCTAGTTCTTCAGCATCAATTCCAGCATCTTCAATCGCATTTTTTGATGCTAAATATGCTAAGTCTGATGAGTCTTGATCTTCAGTTGCATAACGCCTTTCTTCGATACCTGTAATTGCCTTAAATTTTTCAATGATTTCTGCATTTTCGTTCCCAAAAGAACTGCCGTCTTCATTTAAAAAATTACTATTTAGAAAGTCTGAATTTTTTTTAATTATACTTGGAATATAGCTTCCAGTTCCTGTTATTACTGATCTCATTTTTAATAAAAAATTAGGAATCAAATTTAGTAATCTCTTAATTATTTAGTTCGGAAATTTTAATTTCCATTACGATGGCTATCGACTGCGCTCTTGACTTTGCAGCATGTGCATTTTCACCTTGAAAAAGCTCATCCACAGACGCGTTAAACATTGATAACCAGCTCTTAAAATGTTCTTTTTTAAAAGGTTTTTCCTGGTGTAATTTTAGGTGAGACGCCATAGCATTTTTACGATACCCACCAGAGAAAAACAATATATTATCCCAAAAATCAACTAATGTTTGTAAATGTATTTCTAAGTGCTCTGGATTTGTAAAATCCATAAAAAAATGACGCATTAAATCGTCATTCATTAATTTTATATAAAACGTTTTTACAAGTAAATAAATATCTTCTCTGTTTTCAATATCATTTTTCATAAGATTACTTAGAGAAAGGATTTATCGAATGCAATTGGAAGTAAATCTAAAACTGCATCTGTTTTAATAATTTTACCTTCTTCACCCATAAAAAAGACTTCAATTTTATCTTTTTGTTTTAATTCGTATTCAGATAATGTTTGCCTACAAGCTCCACAAGGTGCAACGGGTTCTTTTAAAATATGACTACTTGAACTTGCTGAAATAGCCAGTTTTAAAATTTTTACCGTTGGGTATTCTGAAGCTACTTTCCAAATAGCTACACGTTCTGCACACATACCTGAAGGATATGCAGCATTTTCTTGGTTGTTTCCAGTAACTATTACACCATTTTCCAATAAAAATGAAGCTCCAACTTTAAATTTTGAATAGGGAGCATATGCATCTTTTTTAGCTTCAATTGCTTTTTGCATTAAAACTGATACATCTTTTGGAAGTTCTTGAACTGATTCGTAAACTGAAATACTAGTTGTTAAGTCAACTTTTTTCATTTAAAATAGAAGTATTTAACTTTTTATCTAACTTCAAAAATATCTCCAAAATCGAAAGATAAAGAGAATCGAAGTGTGTTTTCTAATGGGTTATTTATATCTGATGCATTGAACAAATATGAAATGTCTAATTTAGAACTTTTAAAGTTAAATCCAGACCCAATAGTAAAATATTTTCTAGCTCCTTTTAAATCACTTTCATTAAAATAACCTGCTCTAATTGCAAAAGAATTATCGTACATATATTCTGCTCCTAAAGCCCATGTAAATTCTTTCATTTCTTCGCTAAAACCATTTGGCGCATCGTTAAAAGATTTAAAAATACCACTAAAAAAACTAATATCATCTTGTGCATAAGGTGGCTCTCCATCATCTGAAACACTTGGTGTAGGAACTAATAATTTATTAAACTCTAAATTTACACTTACTTTGTTGTAATTGTCTAAAATAAAATCGAAACCACCACCAAGTTTTAAGTTTGTTGGTATAAAATTATCTTGGCCATCATCTGAATATGAAACTTTAGGTCCAATATTTGAAACATTATATCCACCTCGCCATACTCCATTAAAATCTCCATAATTATTTTCATCAGATTGAAAATAACCAGAAATATCAACTGCAAAAGAATTTACAGGATTTATTGTTGAATTTGCTGATTCTATACCTAAATCTGATCTAATATAACGCAAAGTAACACCCATAGAATAGGTTTCGCTCAATTTTAAAGAATAAGAACCATCTACAGAAAATTCATTTAATTTTTCTGTTCCTTCTGGAGCTCCATTGATATCTGTTAAATCTATTTGACCCAAATTAAAATATTTTAAACTTGCTGCCCAGGCACTTCTATCGTCAATTCTATTAGCAAAGGTAAAACCTCCTAAAAACACATCATTGGTTAATTCTCTTAACCAAGGTGTGTAGATAATCCCTATACTAAATTGAGATCTCATAAATGCATATTTAGAAGCATTCCAATGTTGCGAATTTGCATCTGGGGATGTTGCAACTCCAATATCTCCCATTCCACCTGCTCTAGCGTCTGGCGCTATTAAAAGAAAGGGTGCTGCTGTGGTAATTGGATTTGGAATTTCTTGTGCGTTACTTGAAAGAGCAAATAGCACTGTTAGGGTAGCTAAAATTATTTTTTTCATTAATGTTAATTTAATAATTGAATTAAATTGTTATTGCAATATTACTAATTTTTCAATTTTTTGAGCAGAAGTATTTGAATTAATTGATTTCACTTTCAATTTATAGATATAAACTCCTTTTCCTATTTTTGCTCCAAAATCATCTAAACCATTCCAAACTAATGTTCTACATAGATTACCTTCTGTTTGAACTGTTTCGGAAATTGTTTTTACCAATTTACCTGAAACTGTAAAAATTTGAATATGTACATTCAACAGTTCGTTTGGTTTGTTGTGATTGAACCAAAACTCTGTATAGTTAACAAAAGGATTTGGATAATTTAATACATTACTCAACACTAAATCACTATTATCAACTACAGTAAAACTAAACGTAGATTCAGATAAATTATTGTAGGTATCCCATACTTTTAAAGTAATTGTGTGCAATCCTGGTAAAAGATCTCTAAATGCGTAACTTACTTTTCCTTTTTTATAAGTATCTGGTTCGGTTTGATAGTAATCATTTAAAATTATTGGATTTGCCTGATCGTTATCCAAGATTGCAATTATATCGTGATCTACTGCGGTAATAGAAGTATTAATTCCATTTTCATCTTCTAAAACTGCTATAAAAACAGGAGAACTATCTGTATTTCCGCCATCAACAAAATTTAAATCGTTCATATATAATTGAACCGTTGGACCAGTGTTATCTTCTGGAGCATTTTCATTTATACCACCAACTGTTACTTCAATATTATAACCCGCTTTATCTATTGTTTTATTTGATGCATAAAAACTAAGTTTTCCTTTACCATAAGCTACTTTTAAATCTTTGGGGGCTACAAAATCAAATGTAAATTTTCCATTTTCAACTTTAGATCTTCCTTTAAAAATTTTGCTATCAATTACATCAAAATCCATTACAATGTTTTTGTTATCATTGTCTAACGTTGCTTTCTTAATTACTTTATCAAAAACGGTAACATCTATTTCTCCATTAAAATTATTTAATAGTTCATTATTAGCATCTACAACATCGCCTTCAAATTGAATATAAGACAAAGCCTTTATGGTGTCTAAAGATTGTGTAATGGCTGTCCCGTTCATTTTAGATAATTTAATGGAAGGTTTTGGTGCGCTTAAATGCATTGCAGGGTCACCAAAACTATATATAAAAAAACGCTGGGTTGTAGAAAACTGATTTTTAACTGTCATTAAAGTCTCTGCTATAGACAAGTCTTCATTATTAAAACTTAATAGTGGTTCTATCAATCGCTCATTCAAAGCTTGACCAACGCTTATATAAATTTCTCTCGTTGTAGAAATTAGCGCACTTGCACCATAATTTTCTTTCCAAAATAAAAATTCACCGGCTGTTTTTCTTAATGGATTATCAAATTTTGAAAAATCGCAGGTAACTGTAATAAATAGCGGTAATTTATATTTGTTTTTTAAACTTTGTATTTCTGGCAAGCGAAAAATAGATTCAGCAGCCCAACCATCTTCTCCACCATGACCAAAATAATCTACCAATAAAGTTCCTTTATCTATCTGGTTTATAATTTCTAAATTTACAGTTGGATATGTTTTTCCTGAAGAAGACGTTTCTTGAATAAAAGCATCTAAATATAATTTCTTTAAATTAAAAATTGGTTTGTTGGAAACAATTGATGTTGCAATTTTCTCCATATTTAATTGTAAAACTTCTTCTCCAACATTGTCTATATCATCTGCAATTAAAGTGATATTGGTACGCCAATCTCCAAAAGATTCTTCGCTATAATAATCTAATAATTTATCAACAACTTGCCTGGCTTGTACCACATCTGTAACTGGAATTCTTCCCGTGGCGACATCTTGTCTTTCAAAAGAATTAAGCAATCCTTCATTATCATCCATCATCCCATAAAAATCATCTGTAACATACGATGAAGCCAAATTAAAACTGTTGTAAGCTTCAAAAACTGGTACAATATTGTTATTTCCTTCAATTCTATCTTTATAATCGTAAGATGCATCTCCAAATAAACAAACATATTTAATTCTGTTTGAAGTAGCATTGTCATAGAAATGCTTCACAAAATCTCTAATTGCTGTTACATCTGGTGAGCCTGATGAAAATTCGTTATAAATTTTATCTAAGGGAACAACTTTGGTTCTTAATCCCGAATTTTGAGCATGATAATCAGCCAACCTTTGCGCTTGACCTACTAAAAAATTTTGCGTAATTATTAAATAATCTAAATCTTTTAAACTATGTAAATTTTGATTTTCAACAATACTATTCTCCAACAATTCTGGTTCGTAAAAATCATTCTCAGGAATTACAACATATTCCAATAATTCACCGCCATTTACTTTGAAATTAAAATTTGCATTTGACGACTGATTTTCAATCATTTGCGGATTAATTGGGTTCGAAACATCCCAAATCCATTTAATTTTATCGGCATTTGCAATAGACACTTCTTGCACCCCAGAAGCATTTAAAATATCAAAATTTCTAAGTAGAAACTGGTTATCTTTGGCTATTAACTTCCTTTTTCCTAGCACCTCAATATAGTCTAAATAAGCAGTTGCACTTGGGTTTCCATTATTATTAAAATGAATGTTTATATCAACTGTATTGCCTGATATTGTTAAACTTCCAGAATTCTCATTAGCAACTGCCTTATTCAAACCCGATCTGGCTCCATAGTTTATTTCGAATAGATTTTGATTATTAGCTTGAACATCCATTTTTGAAACAGATGATGATGCTGCGACTCCTCTAACCCTAACCTCAATAGGTTCCGAATCATCAATTTCATCAAAAGGAATTACGTAGCTGCGAGTATTTTCTATGTTAAAAGAGTCTCCAAACCATTGTTGCCCTATTGCGAATAAATTAACTTCATCTTTTTCGTAAAAAACAAAATCGTCAAAATTTGTAATTGTTGAAGTACTCGCCTCATTAATTGCTGGTTGTGTGGAAATTCTTTTACCTCCTGATGCACCAACCTTTAAAAAATAATAGGACTTCTCTGAATAAATATTAAAATTATGTTTGGTTGAATTTAAATTTTGGTTTAGACCATAATCCCAAGAATGTGGCCCAGAAGCAAAAAATAAAATATAATCTCCGGAATCAAAACTTGCATCGTTTTCTCCGTTTACAAAAATGGCATTTTCCTGCAAACCATTATACCTAAAATCACTATTTCTTAAGGGAAGCATAGCGCCTCCATTTCCATAAATACTAATGTTTTTAGGATTAATTACATTTACATCTAAACCTAGTTTTTGTAAAAATTCTTTATCTATTTTATAAACTCCTGTTTTATTTATTGCAAATTTAAACCAACTTCCTTCAGCTAAAACGGAGTTTTTAATGGTTGAATTTTTTTGAAAATTTAATTTGGCGGCTCCAAGAGTATAATCCAATTCAAAAGAAACAATTCGTTTAATTTGATTGTTAATTTTAACAAGTGGTTGTAAATTTAAAACTGCTAGTGTTGAATTTGCAGCTTTTACAATGTTTAAATCTATTAAAACTTCTTTACCAATAGCATCAACTGTAAATGTATTAAATGCTTCAACTTGTTGATAAACAATATTTTTAATTGAAAAATCAGTTACGACAGCATTCGAATTCACTTTCCAACTAGATGTAAAAGTCGGATTTAAATCAGCATCTAAAAAGTTATCCTCAACAATACTTGTGTTAATTTTCCAATCTTTACGAATTTCAAAATTAACATTATCAACCCAATTAAGTTTAAAAACCTT
>NZ_JBFLKT010000135.1:0-4323 GCF_040883305.1 Lutibacter sp. | reverse complement strand
TAAAATCATTTTTTCTTGATTTTTTATAGTTTCAAGAAAATTTAAACGTGTTGCTGTTAAATCTTCTTTGAGGTCTGAAAGAATTAAGGCTTCTTCATTTTTCTCTTTTCTTAATTCATTACTATTGTTTATTTGTAAAGCGATTACTATACCAATAACAACCAAAATAATTTCGCCTATAGCATATTTAAAATACTTTGCAGTTTTGTTTTCCATCAGCAAGTTTTGTCGAATTTTTCTAAAGAATTTTATCATTGGTTAGTGGTTGGTTATAATGAAGCACAACGTGTTCGTGTATGACTTTCGTTGCGTGTTTAGGTAACTAATTTAGCAAAAGAAAACGAGCCAGAGGAAAATCCGTAGGATTTTCCATATTATCATTGCACTAGCAATGAATTATACACGTCTTAAGTTAGCAAATCGTTTTTTTTAATTAAAGTACTTTTTTGATTTCTCCCAAATTTCATATTTACTATGCTCTCCTAAATAATAATAGAACTTTCCGTCTGGTTTAATTAGAACATAATTTCCATATCTTACTTCATAAGGAAAAAATAATTTTTTAAATATACTCTCTTTATCTGCTATCCAATTAATTTTATCTTGATGATAATATTTAAGATTGTCAGATTCAGGTGAGTGTATCCAAAATTGATTTATATCAGCAATTTTGTGAAGTTTTTTTAAATAATCTTTATCTAAAATATTCCAAGTAGACCTTGATTTTGTGTTATCAGCTTTTTTCGGAAATGCAGTTAAATAATTTATTACAATATTTTGATTAGAATCGATTTTCTTATCAGTCAATACCGTCAAGTATGATTTTAAATTCTCAAAAGTGTTTTTGTCAAGTTGTCCGAATTTTTTTCGAGTTACCAATAAACCTATTTGAGTTGTGTCGTTCTCAAAATATAAATCTAAATTTTTGCTATAATCTTTAGTTTTAATGAAATTCGGCTTACTTATTTTCTCTCCACTTTCATTATAAAATATCATAGGTTTTTCTTGTCCGAAAGTCAAGCAAGTGAATAGGATAAATAGGAATGTTAATCTCATAGTTTAATATACGGGTCATTCTTTATTCTTTCTTCTTTCTTTGGAGTTAATAAAGTTAGTTAACTTATATCATTCTAAGATACATGTGTATTTTCTCTTAGAAAACCAAAAATTGACATACCAAGAATAAATATGGATTGGCAGCCTGAAAAGATATAAAATAATACAAAACTAAAAAAAGATCCAATTATTGCTTGGGAAGAAGCGTTAAATTATCTATTTGAAAAAAAAGCTGCAAGATAAACAGGGAGTCATAAATCAACTTTTCTTATGAATCACCTTCTTTATTCATTAGGTTTAAATGATTGAATAATCGATTTTCTTTTTTTTGATCGAACTGTAACTAATATGAACGATAGTAAAAAACCTATACATAAATAAACAAAACTATCTTTAATAATAGAGTATAGTGTTGTAACACCTTTAGCAGCTAATTGTGCATACATTATTTTATTATTTTCATCAAAACTGCTCAGTTGTGAAACCATTTCACCGTAGGGTGTGATTGCTGCGGAAAGCCCAAAACGTGTTGAACGCAGTACCGAGTGACCTTGCTCAACGGCTCTAAAAGCAGCCATTTCTGTATGTACAGGGTCAATGCCTCTCCAATCACTTGATGGAAGAATAACCATATCTGCCCCTAATTCACCATACCCTTTTGCCAGATATGGAAAATCATAATCATAGCAAATTGCAGCCCCAATTTTTGTTCCTTTTATATCAACCACTTTTAGAAGTGACTTTCCCTGTACTGCTGGTTCACCTGGTACGGGTTGATGCTTAAGGTAAGAATGCGTAATGTTTCCTAAAGAATTGATAAACTGATACTTGTTCTCATACTTCAACGGAGTTTGTGAAATAGGTGTTACATAAGAAGCTACCAAAGTGATATTGAGTTCAATGGCTAGTTCCTTAATGGATTTAATCCATTCCTTCTCATCTTCAGGCATAATAAATAAGGCAGCTTCGTTCCATGCTATTATTTTAGCACCACCGTCTGCTGCAGTTCTTGTTCGTTTAAATAATGTAGTTTTAGCCTGTTCATTACTTTCCTTAGATGGCAATGGTAAGCCACTTACCTCCGAGTCTGTTCCAACTGCAGCTACTGTTATAGTATCAATACCTTTGGTTTTGCTAATGTTGTAACGGGTGGAGCCAAAAACAATTAAAGGGAATAGTATAATTAACGGAAGTTGAAATGTTGAAATAGAGATTTTTCTTTTTACTATGATATCAGTAATTGAGATATTAACCCAATAAATTAAAAAGCTTAGTCCAGCCAAGCCAAACAAGGATACTGTTTGAATAAGTGATACATTATCGTGCATAGTATATGCAGCTACTCCCCAACTGGCAATAGGTGTAAAGGTATATTGAATCCATTCCATGATAATCATGATAACAGGAAATAGAAACAGTGCGTATTTTTGATTTTTAAATTTACTCCAAATCAAGTATCCAGGCAGATGAAATAAACTAATTGGAATCGAGTAAAGGAAGACCAACTGTAGTGGTATTGGATCAGTTATAATTTTTGATACTACAAAAGTCCAAGCCAAAACCAAAGCTATTAAAAAGGTTAATCTTGACTTTAAGCCTTTTGTGAGACTTAGATAAATTAAAAATGGAACACTTGATACCCAAGCCATGACTTCAATACTAAAGGTCATGTGAGTTAGAGCCATCGTAACTACTCCAATCGCGAGATACCATAGTGGATTAATTTTATTTACATTAAATCCTTGCACGAGGGCACTTGATAAATTTTTCATCTTTCTTTGTTATTAAGTTCACTACAAAGATTGATGATACTGATTTCAAATCCATTAACAATTGTTAAAGAATCACATTTTACTCCATAAGTCCTTTACGAAGTCTACTTAAGGAAATATTTGTAATTCCCAGATAGGAGGCAATGTCAACATGTGAGATTAGATTTTCCAGAAAGTGATATTTCTCTCTAAAAAGAATGAGCCTTTCTTTAGCATTCAGCGAAGCGAGGCCAATTTCTTTTTCCACTTTTGTAAGGAGTTCATTTTGTAAAACCATATTTCCAAACTCGCGTATGTCTATGTGATTTATCATTAGCTGCTCAAACTTGTCAGCGTTTAAACTGGCAACGGTTAGCTTAGTAAGCGCTTGAAAGTTGAGGTGGGATATTTGATTAGCCGTTCTCGTTTTATTTGGAGAGAGTACACTGCTTTCAAGAAAATAGGATATGGTTATTTCTTCACCTTCCGGGCTTAGCAAAAAGCTCCGGCAAACACCTTCGTAAACAAAGTATTCCTTATTATTTCTTTTTCCTCTATCGATAAACACATCTCCTTTTTCATAAACTTCAACTACAATCAAGTCACTCAACAGATCTAACGAACCCTCTGATATAGGTGATACCTTGTTAATTAAGGGTCTTGTTAGTTCTTTAATCTGTTCGAAATTCATGATAATCATTTATTTGCTATAACACGTTTGTATATGGTTTTTTACGTGTTTAGGGATGTAATTTAGCAAATAAAAACCGAATAGAAAATCAACGAGACAAGAGCGAAGCGAACTGGTGCAGCAATTTTGTTTCTAAATTAGTCTAAAAAGATTTGTTTTTTAGCTCCGTTCATTGTTGGTAGCATTTTCATTCTACTCATTTTTTAACAATTCAATCAATGTTTTCGTTGACCCTTCATTACCTAATTCCACTGCTTTTGTGTAACTTTTTATGGCTTCTTCTTTTTTGTCATATTTTAAGTAAGCTTGACCAAGTGAATCCCATAAATTGCCATCTTCAGGGAATAACTTCACATTAAGTTTAAATAGTTCTAACGCCCAAGCAGGTTTGTCCTCTTTTTTCAATCTGCTATATCCTAGTCGATTTAGTATTGCATGGTCGCTAAATTCATTATTAAGTTCTTTCTTTAAAAAATCTGGTAATTTTTCTGCATTTACAGATGGATTCGTTTTCATAAATTCAAGAATTAATTAATAAATGTTCTTGGAAATTTGTGCTGTAGTATAATTTGAATCAAAAATCATTTTACCTATTTCTCGGGCAACGTTTTCTGATTCACTACCTAAAAATGCATTTGTTATGTATATAACAACTACATCATCATCTATAAATCTAACAAAATCGGCAAAATACAATCCATTACTACCATTATGAGCAACGGTTTTGGTGTCTCTATCACTTTTAGATATTGCCCAACCATAACCATAGTACGAAGTCATTTTATCATTTTCGGCTATATACGGTGTTTCTTGGATTTCTCTAGT
>NZ_JBFLKT010000010.1:0-2740 GCF_040883305.1 Lutibacter sp. | reverse complement strand
GTAAATATCCACGATTTTAAAGATGAAGTTTTTGAAGAAAATGAAGATTTTAAACCTTTATTCGATAATTATAAAAAACAATTTGAAGAAATAAATGATGTGCTGGTTAGAAACCAGTTCGCTATTTCAGATATTGTTTTGAAAAAGCAAAAACAAAAAATTAAAACTGAAATAAAACTAGATACAAATATTCAAATTAAATTAGATATAGACGCACCCGATGCAGCAAGCGAATATTTAGAAAAAGGTTACGATGAGGAGAAAAAAATGAAATACTATAAAGTGTTTTATAACGAAGAGGATTAGTTTTGTCTAAAGTCTAAATTAGAGTAGTGGTGGCTGAGCGGAGTCGAAGCCCATTAATTTCTAAACGAAAGTTTTTTATAGCCATTCCTGCGCAGGCAGAAATCCAGACTATATTTTCAAAAAACACCTAACTTTAAAGTAAACAATAGCTTAATTAACATATTTCATAAATTGAACTTTCAATTTACGGTGCTTATGGATTCCTGTTTTCACAGGAATGACATTTTAGGACATAAAATATTTTAGCGTTCTAAAGAAAAGACAAACATAAATATTGAAATTGTTTCAATAGTTAGGCTTGATACAGCATCTTATGTTATTTTAATTTTCAAACTCAACATCAAATAACTCCGTAAATTGCTTTAAAATTTTTGTTTTAACTTCCTTTAAATCAACTTTTTCACCCAATTCAGCTTCCATAGAAGTAACTGCTTTTCCTTTAATTCCACACGGAATTATATTATCAAAATAACCTAAATTGGTGTTAGCATTTAAAGCAAAACCGTGCATAGTAACCCATCTACTAGTTCTTACTCCCATAGCACAAATTTTACGCGCAAACGGCGTTCCTACATCTAACCAAACGCCTGTTTCGCCTTCGCTACGCGATGCTGTAATTCTGTATTCAGCCAATGTTTTAATAATTACTTCTTCTAAAAAACGTAAGTATTTATGAATATCAGTAAAAAAATTATCTAAATCTAAAATTGGATAACCCACAATTTGTCCAGGACCGTGATACGTAATATCTCCACCTCTATTTATTTTATAAAATGTAGCTCCTTTTTGTTCAAGTTGCGCTTCATTAAGTAATAAATTGCTTAAATCTCCACTTTTACCTAAAGTATAAACATGCGGATGTTCAACAAAAACAAAATAATTTGGAGTTTTGTTTGTGGTATCTTTTTTTCTATTATCAATTTTTATATCAATTATTCCTTGAAATAACTTTTCTTGATAATCCCAAGTTTCTTTATAATCTTTTAAACCTAAATCTTGTAATATAACTTTTTGCATTAATTATTCGGATTATTGTTAATTATTAAAGCTGCAATTACACCTGGTATCCAGCCTAAACAAGTTAAAATAAATACAATAATTATAGACCCACAACCTTTATCAATAACAGCTAACGGTGGAAAAATGATGCAAAGTAGTACTCTTAAACAACCCATAATTATTTTTTTCAAAGTTCTTAAAATTATATGACGCATACAACGTTAATTTGTAACAACTAATTGTAATTAAAATGTATTTTTGTTAAATGTCTATTGAAGTTAAAAATATTACCAAGTTTTATAAAGATCAAAAAGCATTGAATAATGTAAGTTTTTCTATTAAAAAAGGAGAAATAGTTGGTTTTTTAGGTCCAAATGGTGCTGGAAAATCTACTATGATGAAAATTATAACCGGATTTATAACTCCTTCTGAAGGAGACGTTTTGGTTTGTGATTATAATATTAAAACCAATAAATTAAATGTTCAAAAGCATATTGGTTATTTTCCCGAACACAACCCACTTTATTTAGAAATGTATGTTAAAGAGTATTTATTGTTTAATGCTTCAATTTATAAAATTCCTAAAATTGAAGTTGAAAAAATAATTAAAAAAGTAGGTTTAACATCTGAAGCAGATAAAAAAATAAAGCAACTTTCTAAAGGTTATCGCCAGCGAGTTGGGTTGGCTGCAGCATTATTACACAATCCAGATGTGTTAATTTTAGATGAACCTACAACAGGTTTAGATCCAAATCAGTTGATAGAAATTAGAAGTTTAATTAAAGAAATTGGTAAAAATAAAACAGTGCTTTTTTCAACTCACATTATGCAGGAAGTAGATGCTATTTGTAATCGTGTTATTCTAATAAATAAAGGACAAATTATTGCTGATGAAAATTTAGTTGAACTCAAAAAAAATCAAGAGCAGATTATAGAAGTTGAATTTGATTTTAGAATTGAGAAACAGTTTATAAAAACGATCCCGAATTTAAAATCTGCTGATAATATCCACGACACTAGTTGGATATTGACTTTTAATACAACAAAAGATATGCGTCCAGCTGTATTTGATTTTGCACATGATAATGGTTTAAAAACACTTAAAATAAACACGAAAAATAAAAATTTAGAGAGTTTATTTCAAGAGTTAATTCCAAATTAAATCTTTATAGGTTTTTATTAATTAGCGCCACGTTATTGCGCGATGAAGCCTTAGGGAAGAAGCGATCTCATAAATCATAACTAGCAGTTTATTCTACCTACAGACAAAACAACAGAATGCGTCAATCGTACCACTTTCACAATGACGGTTAAAGTGATTATTTAAAAATCAGTTTACCTTTACTTTGCACATCTACTTCTACAATTGAAGGTTTGTTAAAAGAAATAACATTTCCAACCGAATGTATAGATCCTTTTAAACTGTTTGTTGGAT
>NZ_JBFLKT010000134.1:0-3749 GCF_040883305.1 Lutibacter sp. | reverse complement strand
TATAATTGTTTCGATAAAATATCCATGTTTTTAGTAACATCTGTAATCATTTCAGAATTATCAAAACCTTCTAATGCTTTATAACGGTTAACACCACCAAAACCCGCAGTTCGTTGTTCTTCTGGAATCGGATTTACTTCAAAATACAATCTGTAAATATTGTTATCTCTATCTTGAATTTCTTTTAATATTTTATCTAGTTGTGCAATTTTTTTAGCGTGTAATTCTTCATTTAACTTAACAAATTCCAATTCGCGCTTTAATTCTTTCTCTTTAGGAGATTCAAAAATTGGGGTAAATACTACAAAACCTAGTATCATAAACACAAAACCAGCAACCAGGGTTAACAATAAACCTTTAATTTTCTGACCTTTTTTTGGTTTTATCTTTTGGTAAGAGAGTGTCTCAGAATCGTAATAATATTTTACCTTCGCCATTGTCTATAATTTATCTTATTTTTGCACAACAAAACGCCACTAAAGTAAGATTTATTGTAGTGCAGATTTAAGCAAAATTACAAAATGTTTTGCAAAAAAGTTAAAGCAGGTTTGTTTTAGCATATAATTAACATTGAAATTGTCTGGAATAATGCTTTAAATACACTAAAAAATTAATGTATTTTCAATTGTTTAAGACTCTAAATAATAAGTAATAATGAAATCACAAGAAATACGTCAACAGTTTTTAGACTTTTTTGCATCAAAAAAACACATCATTGTTCCATCAGCACCCATGGTTTTAAAAAACGATCCAACATTAATGTTTACCAATGCTGGAATGGTACCTTTTAAAGAATATTTTTTAGGGCAGAAAAATGCTACCGATAAACGTGTTGCAGATTCTCAAAAATGTTTGCGTGTATCTGGAAAACATAACGATTTAGAAGAAGTTGGTAAAGATACCTACCACCACACTATGTTCGAAATGTTAGGAAACTGGAGTTTCGGCGATTACTTTAAAAAAGAAGCCATTGACTGGGCTTGGGAATTTTTGGTTGATGTTTTAAAAATTGATAAAGATTGTTTATATGTCTCAGTTTTTGAAGGCGCAGAAGAAGATGGATTAGGTTTTGATCAAGAAGCATTCGATTTTTGGAAACAACACATTAGCGAAGACCGCATTATAAACGGAAATAAAAAAGACAATTTCTGGGAAATGGGTGCGCAAGGACCTTGTGGACCTTGTTCAGAAATTCACGTAGATATTCGTTCGTCCGAAGAAAAAGCCATAGTTTCTGGAAAAAGTTTGGTGAATATGGATCATCCGCAAGTTGTGGAAATTTGGAATTTAGTTTTTATGGAATTCAACCGTAAAGCTGATGGTTCTCTTGAAAAATTACCAGCACAACACGTAGATACCGGAATGGGATTTGAACGTTTGTGCATGGTTTTACAAAACAAACAATCTAATTACGATACCGATGTTTTTACACCACTTATTAGAGAAGTTGAAACCATTACAGATAATGATTACGGTAAAAATGAAGAAATTGATATTGCAATTCGTGTAATTTCAGACCACGTTAGAGCAGTTGCTTTTGCAATAGCAGACGGACAATTACCTTCTAATACTGGAGCTGGTTATGTAATTAGACGTATTTTAAGAAGAGCCATTCGTTATGGATTTACTTTTTTAAATACCAAAGAGCCTTTTATTTATAAATTAATAAATACCTTGAGCAAACAAATGGGTGAATATTTCCCTGAATTAAAAGCTCAAAAACAATTAATTACCAATGTAATTAAAGAAGAAGAAAATTCTTTTTTAAGAACTTTAGATCAAGGTTTGGTATTGTTAGATGGTATTATTGCCAATACAAAAGGAACTGAAGTTTCAGGTAAAAAAGCTTTTGAATTATACGATACTTATGGTTTTCCAATAGATTTAACCGCTTTAATTCTTTCTGAAAAAGGGATGACCTTAAACGAAGAAGGATTTAAAAGTGAACTAGAAAAACAAAAAAACAGATCCAGAGCTGCAGCGGTTGTTGAAACAGATGATTGGGTTGTTTTATATGACGATGACGATGAAGAAGAATTTATTGGTTACGATACTTTAAAAGCAAAGGTTAAAATTACACGTTACCGTAAAGTTTCATCAAAAAAAGATGGAGATTTATACCAATTGGTATTTAATATGACTCCTTTTTATCCAGAAGGTGGTGGTCAAGTTGGAGATAAAGGATATATAGAGGTTGCTAACGGAAACATTATTTATATTGTAAATACCAAAAAAGAAAACAATTTAATTATACATTTTGCTGAAAATTTACCAAAAGACCCAACGCAAACTTTTAATGTAATTGTAGATGAAAAACAACGTTTTAGAACAGCTTGTAATCACACTGCTACACATTTATTACACCAGGCATTACGAGAAGTTTTAGGAACGCATGTAGAACAAAAAGGTTCGGCTGTACATTCAAAAAACTTACGTTTTGATTTTTCTCACTTTTCAAAATTATCTGTTGATGAATTACGTGAAGTAGAAGATTTTGTAAATGCGAGAATTGATAGTAAAATTCCGTTAAATGAATTTAGAAATATACCAATGGAAACGGCGCTTGAAAAAGGTGCAATGGCATTGTTTGGAGAAAAATATGGAGACACGGTTCGCACCATACAATTTGGACAATCGGTAGAACTCTGCGGTGGTACGCACGTACAAAACACAAGTGATATTTGGCATTTTAAAATCACTTCAGAAAGTGCAATTGCTGCTGGGGTTAGACGTATTGAAGCCATCACTAGCGATGCTACAAAAGATTTTTATTTTGAAAACAATAGAGCATTTTTTGAAATAAAAGACTATTTAAAAAATTCTAAAAATCCGCTAAAAGCAATTATTGATTTACAAGAAGAAAATGCAAGTCTTAAAAAGCAAATTGAAAACTTGCTAAAAGACAAAGCCAAAAATTTAAAAGGCGATTTAATACAAGAGGTAGAACTAATAAATGGGGTTAACTTCTTAGCTAAAAAACTAGATTTAGATCAAAATAGTATTAAAGATTTATGTTTTGATTTAGGAAATGCCATTGATAATTTATTTTTATTAGTTGGAACAGAAAGTGATGGAAAAGCGTTTTTAACCTGCTTTATTTCTAAAAATTTAGTAACAGAAAAAGATTTAAATGCTGGTAAAGTAGTTCGTGAATTAGGGAAATTAATCCAAGGCGGCGGCGGTGGACAACCTTTTTATGCAACAGCTGGAGGTAGAAACCCTGAAGGAATTGAAAAAGCACTTGAAAAAGGTAAAGAATTCATTCTTTAAAAATCGTCATTACAAGGAGGATACGACGAAGTAATCTGTAGCTATAAGAAACAGATTGCTTCCTTTTAGTCGCAATGACATAAACTATTAAAATGAATTTTAGAACCAACATAGCACTAAAACAAGAAAGGAATCAAATAGATTACAGTTCAAATTTGGTATTAATTGGTTCTTGTTTTTCAGAAAATATCAGTACAAAATTAGACTATTTTAAATTCAATACTTTTAGCAATCCGTTTGGTATTTTATTCAATCCAATTGCTATTGAAAAACTAATTTCCAATGCAATTCATAAAAAAGAATATACTGAAAAAGACATTTTTCAACTCAACGAACGCTGGCATTGTTTTGATGCACATTCCGATTTAAGTGCAACTTCGAAAAATGAATTATTAAACAATTTAAATTCTGAAATTGAGCGAACACATAAAAAAATAAAAGAAGCTTCGCATTTAATAATTACTTTGGGAACTGCTTGG
>NZ_JBFLKT010000133.1:0-8998 GCF_040883305.1 Lutibacter sp. | reverse complement strand
ATTAATGCAACAAGAAAAAAACGAATTGCAAAAGGATCTGGAACAAGCATTCAGGAAGTAAATCAATTGTTAAAACAATTTACTCAAATGAGTAAAATGATGAAAATGATGCAAGGTGGTGGCGGCAGACAAATGATGCAAATGATGAAAGGAATGGGGAAATAGTTAATTAAGGCAAAAGTTTAAAGTCAAAAATACACAAATGATATTACTAGACGGTAAAAAAACATCAGCAGATTTAAAAATTGAAATTGCTGAATCAGTAAAAAAACTTAAAGCTGAAGGAAAAAAAACACCACATTTAGCAGCTATTTTAGTAGGTACTGATGGTGCAAGTATGACCTATGTAAATGCCAAAGTAAAAGCTTGTGAATTGGTTGGTTTTAATTCTACATTAATTGATTTACCTGAAGAAACTTCAGAAGAAAGTTTATTAAAAGAAATTGAAAATCTTAATACTAACAATAATATTGATGGTTTTATAGTTCAATTACCATTACCAAAACATATTGACGAGTCAAAAGTATTAATGGCAGTAAATCCAGATAAGGATGTAGATGGTTTCCACCCAACAAATGTTGGTAGAATGACGTTGGATTTACCTTCATTTTTACCAGCAACGCCATTTGGTATTTTAGAATTATTGGAACGATATAACGTTGAAACTTCTGGTAAACACGTTGTTGTTATTGGAAGAAGCCATATTGTGGGTCGCCCAATGAGTATTTTAATGAGTCAAAAAAGACCAGCTGGAAATGCAACAGTTACAGTTGCTCATAGCCGAACAAAAAACTTAAAAGAATTTACTTTACAAGCTGATATTATTGTTGCTGCATTAGGTATTCCAGAGTTTTTAACCGGCGATATGGTTAAAGATGGTGTTACTATTATTGATGTTGGAATTACTAGAGTTGAAGATGCTTCAAAAAAACGAGGTTATAGATTGGCTGGTGATGTTCATTTTGAAAGTGTAAGCCCTAAATCCGCATTTATAACTCCTGTTCCGGGAGGTGTTGGACCTATGACAATTGCAATGCTTTTAAAAAACACTTTATTAGCTTGCGAAAGAAAATGGTAGGTTTTTTAATCTAGTATAAGGTATAAAATACTGGTATTAGATTCTATAATGCAATTACTGACAACTCATTCTTAATATTAGACTTTGATTTGTTTATTATTAATCTTTCATTATCAATTAATTTTCTGCTCTATTTACCAAATCCACAGAAAAAGCTGGTAAACAAACTGCTAAATATTCACATGCTTCATCAAACGGATTGGAATACTGAATTCTTGTTCCTTTTAAAATTTTAATAGATTCTCCGGCCTCTAAAACAACCAAATCTCCATCTATATTAAACTGTTTTTTTCCTTTAATAATGTAGGTGTATTCATCAAAATTAGGTGTTTGAAAAGGTTCACTCCACTTTGGAGGAGCAACCATACGTGCAATACTTAATTCTGAAATAACACTTGCTAAACCAAAATGTTCTTCAATTAATTTACCATCTGTAGTTGGTACTATAAATGGTGATTTTTGAATGTGATAATTTTTCATTTAAATAATTTATAAGTATAAAAAGAGTTTTTTAATAATTCATTTAAAATTACTAAAAAATGGATTAAAAATCGTAAATTAGTAAGTGAATCTCACCTCAATTTATAGTATTAAATGTATAAATCTAAAGAAATGAAACTTACATTCTTAGGAGGAGCAGGCACAGTTACAGGATCAAAAGCTTTATTAGAAAGTGATTACACAAAAATATTAATTGATTGCGGTCTATTTCAAGGCTTAAAAGAATTGAGAAGAAAAAATTGGGATAATCTTCCTATTAACCTAGATGAATTAGACTTAATAATTTTAACACATGCACATTTAGATCATTCCGGATATCTTCCTATTTTGGTTAAAAATGGTTATAAAGGAAAAGTTTATTGTACAAAAGCTACTAGAGATTTAACTGAAATCATTTTACTAGATAGCGGAAAAATACAAGAAGAAGATGCAAGAAGAGCTAATAAATATAGTTATACAAGTCACGATCCCGCAATTCCTTTATATGATATTGAAGATGCTCAAAGTGCAATAACAAGATTAAAAACATTCGATTTAAATACTTGGATTAAAATAAATGATGATATAAAATTTCAATTTATAAACAGTGGACATATTTTAGGAAGTGCCTTTGTAGTTTTGAATGTTAAAGGAAAAATTATAGTATTTTCTGGGGATATTGGAAGGAAAGAGCCAATTCTACTGCCTAAATATGAATACATTGAAAAAGCCGATTATGTAGTAATTGAATCTACATACGGAAACAGGTTACATAAAAATAGAATTATTACTGAAGAATTATTGAGATACATTAAACTCACATACTCTAAAGGAGGAATCCTAGTAATTCCTAGTTTTTCAGTTGAAAGAGCACAAGAAATTATTTACTTTTTAAGCGTTTTAAAGCGTGAAGGAAAACTACCGAAAATCCCAATTTATTTAGATAGTCCAATGGGTGTTAACGCTACGGAAGTTTACTTAAAATATAAAAATGCACATACGTTAACGGACGAAGATATTAAAAGTATGTTATCTACTGTTCAGTTAATTAGTGGTGTTAATACTTCTAAAAGTATAGTAAATGATGAAAAACCTAAAATTGTATTAGCAGGAAGTGGAATGATTACTGGAGGAAGAGTACTTCATTATTTAGATAAATTAATTTCAGATGAAAAAAATAGTATTTTAATTGTTGGATATCAAGCTGAAGGAACTCGAGGTAGATCCTTACTTTCAGGAGATTCTGAACTTAAATTTTTTGGTAAATACTATAAAATTAAAGCTGAAGTATTTAAAATAAATGAGTTTTCAGGACACGCTGATCAAAGTGAATTGTTAGATTGGTTACAACATTTTAATGAGCCCCCTAAGTTAACCCTCATTAATCATGGAGAGCCACACCAAAGTCAAGCTTTAAAAGTTAAAATTAAAACTGATTTAAAATGGAAATGTACCGTTGCAAAAATGAATAATGAATACTATTTAGACTAATTAATCTTTCATCAAATTATTTACACTTTGAGGAATGAGGATTCCATCTTTTAATAATGGATCAGCTATTGGAATATCCATAGTTGTTTTAATTGGAATTACACCAGCCCAAATTTGTAAATCATAATCTTGTTTATCATCTATAGGTGGTCCAGTTCTAATTTTTGCAGATGCTTCCGATATTGGGATTTTAATAATTTTTGTTGCTTTCATTTCTTTTTCATTAGGCAACCTAACTTCTTCCCAGCGATTTGGAATAATTTGATCTGAAATAATTTTAAGAGCTAAAATACGCTCATCTTCATTAGTAACAAGCAATGCTTCCCCAAAAATTGTAACAGATTTATAATTTAAAGAATGATGAAATGCTGAACGTGCCAATACAATTCCATTTGTTTCAGTAACATTAACTGAAATTGGGAATCCCTTTTCCAATTCCACTAGCATTCTACTTACAGTGGCTCCGTGAATATAAATATGGTCTTTTTTTCTTCCATAAATAGTTGGAATAATTACAGGATAGCCATTATGTACAAAAGCAACTTGACAAATAAAACTATTGTCTAAAATATTATATATAGTTTCACAATCATAAAAACCTCTTTTAGGAGCTCTTTTAACTTTTGTTTTATCGGAAGCACTCATAATATTAATTAAACCAAATAGTGAAGTATTTAATTTTTGCAATATCTGGAATTTGATCAATAGAAACTTCTTCTCTACTAAAAGTGTTTAGCCCTAATTCCTTTTTATCAATAGAAATAGTAGCATTTAATTCATCGATAAACAACGTGGCAGATGTTAATGTAGTTTCAACTTTGTTTACCATATAATTCTCATTAATATCTTTAAATGTTGATTTTAATGAAATTCCTTTATCTGTAATATAATTCGAATCAAAAATTTGAATACTCCTTATTTTTGATAAGGAATCATTTTGATCGGTTGGAACAATTTCTAATAATTTTTTTCCATCTTTTGAAAAAATAACATACTCTTCTTTATCAAGAGAAAAAATTTTATCTTTTTCAGCTTTATCTGGATAAATTGATACAATTGAATCCATTTTAAAAATTGTATTTAATTCTAATATAGAAGTTTGTTTATTTAAAGAACCTACACTACCTTTTTCAATTAGAAATTTGTTTTCTTTTCCACATTGTATAAATACTAATGAAATTAATACAATAAGACATCTTTTTAACAATGACATAATTTAATTACAATTTTATATAATTTAATAGTAACGTTTAGTTTTGTAATTTATTTGAAATTACATAACGCGTTTTAATATTCCTAAAACACCTCTAATAAAAGTGGCACTTGTAACTACTTTTAAAATAGGGTTCATTCTTGTGCTTTTACGTGTTGATCTTCTTGTCGATTTTGAGGCTTGCTGTTTCTTTTCTTCAACTGCTTCCTTTTTATTTATTGCCTCAATTTTTTCATTTAAAATTTCATAAGCACTTTCTCTATCAATAGTTTCATTATATTTATAATATAACCTTGAAGTATCTATTAATTGCTTCAATTCTTTATCGGATAATATATCCATTCTACTCATTGGGGCTCGCATCATTGTTGCAGCCAATGGTGTTGGAATTCCTTTTTCATTTAATACAGAAACAAAAGCTTCACCAATTCCTAATTGTGTTAAAGATTCATCAACATCGTAATATTCAGAATCTGGATAATTTTCAGCAGCTAATTTTATAGCTTTTCTATCTTTAGCAGTAAATGCTCTTAAGGCGTGTTGCACTTTTAAACCCAATTGCGCTAATACATCTTCTGGAACATCTTTTGGGTTTTGAGTTACAAAAAACAACCCAATTCCTTTAGAACGTATTAATTTTACAATACTTTCAATTTGAGATAATAATGCTTTTGAAGCTTCGTCAAATATTAAATGAGCTTCGTCTATAAATATTACTAATTCAGGTTTTCCACTATCACCTTGTTCAGGAAATGTTGAATATATTTCAGCCAATAGCTGCAACATAAATGTAGAAAACAATTTAGGTTTATCTTGTATATCAGTTAAACGTAATACTGAAATTATTCCTTTTCCTTCGGAATCTGTTCTCACCAAATCTTTTACATCAAAAGAACGCTCACCAAAAAACAAATCACCTCCTTGTTGTTCAATTTCTACAATTTTTCTTAAAATAGAACCTGTACTTGCCGTAGAAATTCTACCATATTCTGCTTGTATTTCTTCTTTTCCTTCAGCAGTTGCATATTGTAATATTTTTTTAAAATCTTTTAAATCTAATAAAGGAAGTTTATTGTCATCGCAATATTTAAAAATAATGGATACTATTCCACTTTGAGTTTCTGTTAAATCTAAAATTCTTGATAATAAAACTGGACCAAATTCTGAGATTGTTGCTCTTAATCTAACGCCTTCTTGCTCCGAAATTGATAAGACTTCAACAGGGAATTTTTTAGCTTCAAAAGGCAATCCAATAGCTTCATGCCTTTCATCAATTTTTCTATGTCCAGGGCTTGGCATTGCCAATCCACTTAAATCTCCCTTAATATCCATTAAAAGTACAGGAATACCTTTTTCAGATAAGTTTTCAGCCATTACTTGTAACGACTTTGTTTTCCCTGTTCCAGTAGCTCCAGCAATTAATCCGTGCCTGTTTAATGTTTTTAATGGCACTTTTACAAAGGCATCCTTTATAGTTTCTCCGTCTAAAATAGCTGAACCAAATGTAATAAAATCTCCTTTAGTTGCGTACCCTTCAGTAATATGATTAAAAAAAGCTTCTTTTCTATCCATTTTCAAAATTTTGTTAAAAATAAGATATAAAACTCAAATTAAAAATTTCAACAGAAATTATATTCTATTTATTTATTGTTAGCCTTAATGTTTATATTTGCAGCATGATAAATCAAGCAATACAACAACAAATTAATAAAGGTCAAATGTTACCTTTAATGGAAGAATTCTATACAATACAAGGTGAAGGTTTTCATACAGGGAAAGCAGCCTATTTTATTAGAATTGGAGGTTGTGATGTTGGTTGCCATTGGTGCGATGTAAAAGAAAGTTGGAACGCAAACTTGCACCCTCCAACAAACACCGATACTATTATAGAAAATGCAAAAAAATTCGCAAATACCGTTGTTGTAACTGGTGGAGAACCATTAATGTGGAGTTTAGATTATATTACAACAAAATTACAAGCACTTAATCTAAAAACACATATCGAGACTTCTGGCGCTTATCCATTATCCGGAAAATGGAATTGGATTTGTCTATCTCCTAAAAAAATAAAACTTCCTTTAGATGGAATTTATAATGAAGCACACGAATTAAAAGTTATTATTTCTAATAAGCACGATTTTAAATTTGCTGAAGAACAAGCTGCAAAAGTTAACGCCAACTGTGAATTGTATTTACAACCAGAATGGAGTAAAAGAGAACAAATGACACCGCTAATTGTTGAATTTGTAATGAAAAATCCACACTGGAAAATTTCATTACAAACTCATAAGTACTTAAATATACCTTAAACAGTTTTTAACTTTTCTTGAACAATTGTATAAATAATATTGAATTGTTCATCTAAGGTTAAGTTAGAATTATCTATTTCAATAGCGTCACTGGCTTTAATTAATGGAGAATCATAGCGCGTAGAATCTATATGATCTCTATACTCAACATTTTTTAATATTTCCTCAAAAGTAACCTGATCTCCACGTTTAATAAGTTCATCAAAACGTCTTTTTGCTCTTTTACTCGCCGATGCATTCATAAAAAGTTTTAATTCTGCATTCGGAAAAACAACAGTTCCTATATCTCTTCCATCCATTACAACTCCTTTGTTTTCACCAAATTTTTTTTGTTGCTCAACTAATTTTTTTCTAACTTCTGAAACTTCCGCAACTTTACTAACAAGTTTTGAAACTCCCAAAGTTCTTATTTCTTTTTCAACATTTACATTGTTCAAGTAAATCTCAGCAAAACCAAGAGATGTGTTATATTTAAAAGTTAAAATAATATCATCTAATCTTTTTATTAATTCATCTTTATAAAAAAAAGTGTCTGAAATAATACTATTCTCCATTGCAAAATAAGTAACAGCTCTATACATTGCACCAGAATCAACATAAACATACTTTAATTTTTTTGCCAACTCTTTTGCAATGGTACTTTTACCTGTTGATGAAAAGCCATCAATAGCAATTGTGATTTTTTTCAATTTTATTTTATTTATTGCACAAAGAAAATAGAAATATAGATAATAACGTAATATTTTGAATACTTTTTATTAAAACAATTATAATAAACTTATATAAAAAAGATTATTAAATCATTTTTTTAGTTCTGAGAATTTTTTAATATTTTTATTTAATTCATCTATTCTTTTATCTACTAAATAATGAACAGAATTTTTGGTGAAAGATTTGTTTTTCAATTGTTTTCCTGCAGGATGCCCTAAAAGAATTTGAATACCTTCATCAATAGTGGAAACTGACCAAACATGAAACTTTTTTTCTTTAACCGCGTCAACAATTTCTTGTTTAAGCATTAGGTTTTGCTCATTACTTTTAGGAATTACTACACCTTGTTCACCCGTTAAACCAACTTGTTTGCACACTTCAAAAAAACCTTCTATCTTTTCATTTATTGCGCCAACAGGTTGTACTTCTCCTTTCTGGTTAATAGACCCAGTTACTGCAATACCTTGTTTTATAGGCAATTGCGAAAGACTTGATAAAATTACATACATTTCAGCACTTGAAGCGCTATCTCCTTCAATTTCAGAATAACTTTGTTCAAAACCAAGACTTGCAAAAAGACTTATTGGTTTTTTCTGGGCATATTTTTCAAGCAAATAACCCTGTAAAATAAGTACACCTTTGGTATGAATTGGTCCTGCAAGCTTTGCTTCTCTTTCAATATCAACTAAACCTTTTTTACCCGTTGCTATACTGGCAGTTATTTTATTTGGTTTGCCAAAAGTAATATCTCCCAAATTCAATACTGATAAGCCATTAATTTGACCAATTTCGAATCCCCCTAATGGAATCATTAACTGATTTCGTTTAATCATTTCATTAATTTTCTCCTGAATAAGGTTAGATCTATAATATTTGGCATCAATAGCTTCATTTATATGCTTTAACGTAATTTTATCTGTACCATCTATCTTTGCATAGTGGTGTGCCTCTATTAAAAAATTGCTAATATCTCCAAATTTTATAGAAAGTTTATTTTGGTCATGAACCATTCTAGATGCTTGTTCTACAACACATGTTATCGCTTTTTCGTCTAACGGAAGTAATTTATTCTCCTGTTCTAATTTATATATAACTCCTGCAAAATCCTTTATATTTTGTGTGGAGTAATCCATTGACGTATCAAATTCTGCTTTAACCTTAAATAATTCTTTAAAATCTTCATCTAATTCATACAGTAAATAGTATAATCTTGGTGAACCAATTAATATTATTTGAACATTCAGTGAAATTGGATCAGGTTTTAGGCTTTTTGTACTTAAAAAACCGTAAAGTTCACTAATATCCTCAATTACAATTTCACTATTTTTAAGAGCCCTTTTTAAACTTTCGTACGAAAAGTAATTTGAAAGAAGTTCTTTTAACGGTATAATTAAGTAGCCGCCATTTGCTTTATGTAAAGCTCCCCCTCTAATTAAAGTGAAATTTGTAATATATGTACCCATATCCGATTCACGTTCAACCTTTCCAAAAAGATTATTATATGTAGGATTCAACTCCATAATTATTGGAGCTCCTTTTAAATCAGAATTATCGGTGATAACATTTACTTGGTATTTTAAAAATCTTTTATTTTTACTTAATGGTACTTTTCTTTGCAAATCTGAACCATCTAAAAACTCATTCAAATTATTTATAATATCGTTTTTAATATCATGTAAATAATCAATTACATCATTAAAATTTTTATATTTTTTT
>NZ_JBFLKT010000009.1:0-10609 GCF_040883305.1 Lutibacter sp. | reverse complement strand
AGACGATGAAGGAAGAGATGTTGCAATAGTTTGGACCTTTAATAATTGGGCTGAAATGGATGAAGATAATGGGGGAATTAAAAAGTATTATGAAGAAATTTATGGTGAAGGAAGTTGGGTAAATGCACTTAAAGATTGGGATAATTCTATTGACTCAATTAATTCTCAAGTTTGGAGAATTGGTGTGAATAATTAATTTACACATTTTAGGATAAAAAATTAAAAAGGCTTAGAATTTAAATTCTAAGCCTTTTTTTAGCATTTTACAGTTTTTTCGTTGCTTATTTTTTTGGTAATTTACTTTTTATCCTTTACAAATTTTATTGAAGTAGTATTTACACAATAACGTTGTCCGGTAGTTTCTTTTGGACCATCATCAAAAATATGACCTAAATGTCCATCGCACGCGGCACAAATAATTTCAGTTCTTATCATACCTAGACTTGTATCTCTAACATAATTAACTGTTCCTTCAATAGCATCATCAAAAGAAGGCCAACCACAATGCGATTCAAATTTACTATTAGATTCGAATAGTTGTGAATTACAAGCAGCACAATGGTAGGTTCCTTTTTCAAAATGAGAGGTTAAACCACCTTCACTCGGACGGTCAGTTCCTTTTTCTCTTAACACATAATATTCTTGTGGAGTTAATTCTTTTCGCCACTGTTCTTCAGTTTTATCTATTTTTTTAATCATGATTTTTTCTTTTTTTTCTTGGGAATAACTGGATGATATAATACAAGTAACTGCAACTAAAAATAAAAGTAATTTTTTCATTTTAAGGATTTCTTTTTATAAATTCTATAATACTATTTATAACAAAATTATCTTTTAATATTCTGGTGTGTCCTAAACCATTTGTTATTAAAAGTTCACCTTGTTCAGTATTTTGACGAATATTGGTTGCACAACTTACAGGAACTTCTCTATCTTCAGTATCATGTATTATTAATGTTGGAATTTTAACGCTTTTTGCAGCAATACTTGCTGAATAATTATCAATATCTTCTCCAAATTTCTTATAAAAAGCCTGCTTCATTTTTGCAACAATTTTTTGTTTTAGTTTAATTTTTTTAACAAAAACATCAATAATATCTGTAATAATATCACCAGAGCCAATAATTATTGCTTTTTTAACTTTTAGACCTTTTTTAATACTATTTAAAATTGCCATTCCGCCTAAAGAATGCCCAATAGCATATTCAAAAGGACCATATTTATTTTCTAAAAACATGGAAACAGTAATAAATTCATTCATCAAGGTACTTTTACCTTCAGATTTTCCATGAGCGGGTGCATCAAAACTAATGGTCATAAATCCGTTTTCTAATAATTTATCTGCAATTTTATACAATTGAGTCCCTCTACCAGACCAACCATGTACCAATAAAACTTTCTTTTTAGAATAACCATAAGTGTAAACCATTACTTTTTTATTTAATTCAGGAATAAAAAGCATTTCTTTTTGTGCACTTTTAGCCATCATTTTTTCACGGTCTGGCGTTTTAAATTTTATAGGTGTTTTAAAAAGTTTTATGGCATAATTAGTTGCCAAAGGCGGAGCAATACATTGTAATATTTTTCCAGGTATAATTATTGACCTTGGAATTTTTGTAATATTTTTTGTTTTAGTTAAAGTATTAGATTTATTTTGTTGCATTGTTAGTATCAAATTTGTGGATAAAGATAGAATTTGTTACATTAAACAAAAAATAACATTTAAAAAAGTGAAAAATGAAAAAAATAATTTCCTTAACATTAGTGTTGCTATTTGTAATTAGCTGTAGTACGGTGCCTATTACTGGAAGAAAACGAATTAATATTGTGAATGATGCACAAATTTTACCTGCGAGTTTTGCACAATATGAAGGTTTTTTAAAAGAAAATAAAATTTCTTCTGATTTAAAAATGACCAATGAAGTTCAGTCAGTTGGACTGCGAATTTCTAAAGCTGTAGATAAATTTATGAGAGCGAATAATATGGTAAGTGAAGCAGACAATTACCGTTGGGAATTTAATTTAATAGATGATCCCACGGTAAATGCATGGTGTATGCCTGGAGGTAAAGTTGTATTTTATCAGGGTATATTACCAATTTGTGCAAATACAGATGGTATTGCTGCAGTAATGGGGCACGAGGTAGCACATGCGTTTGCAAAACACGGTCAAGAACGAATGACAAGTGCTTATGGACAGCAGTTAGGTGGAATAGCAGTTGCAATTGGAACAAATAATAAAGATCCGAAAACGCAACAATTATGGAATACAATTTATGGCGTTGGCTCTCAGGTTGGAATGCTTGCCTACAGCAGAACACATGAAACAGAAGCCGATAAATTAGGAATGGTTTTTATGATTATGGCAGGTTACAACCCTCAAGAAGCTGTTAATGTTTGGATTAGAATGAGCCAAAGAGCAAGTAGTGGAAATGCGCCTCCAGAATTTTTAAGTACACACCCTTCTAATGAAACTAGAATAGCTAATTTAAAAGCTTATTTGCCAACAGCAGTTAAGCTAGCAAAACAATACAATGTGCAATAGCGTTGAATTTTAAAAATAGAGAAAAATATTTATAGTATATTGTAAACCGTTTCTAAAAATGAAACGGTTTTTTTTATTTAAAAATTTATGTTAAAAAAAGGAGATAAAAAACTAATAAATGCATGGGCATTTTACGATTGGGCAAATTCAGTATATTCATTAGTTATTAGTACAGCAGTTTTTCCAATTTATTACAGTAGTTTAACAGAATCATTTACAAATATTGAAGGAAAAATTACTTTTTTAGGCACACAATGGAATCCAACTACTTTATATGATTATACCCTAGCTTTTTCCTTTTTAATTGTCGCCTTTATTTCTCCAATTTTATCAGGTATTGCAGATTATACAGGTAATAAATTAAAGTTCTTAAAAGCTTTTTGTTTATTAGGATCTCTTTCTGTTATGAGTTTGTTCTTTTTTAAAGGTGAAGAAACTTTATGGGTAGGAATAGTATTTACCATTTTAGCTAGCATTGGGTTTTGGGGAAGTATTGTTTTTTATAATGCTTATTTACCTGAAGTTGCACATCCAGAACAGCAAGATGATGTAAGTGCAAAAGGATTTATTTTTGGTTATTCTGGCTCTATTTTATTGTTGTTATTAAGTTTACTTATGATAAATAAACCCGAATTTTTTGGGTTGCCAGATGCAGGTTTTGCCTCTCGATTAACATTTTTAATTGTAGGTGTTTGGTGGTTTGGATTTGCTCAAGTAACGTATGCAAAGCTCCCCAATAATGTGTATGACAGAAACCCTGAAAAAGATTTTTTTTGGAAAGGTTTACACGAATTAAGAATAGTTGCTAAAGAATTAAGACAGCATCCAGAATTAAAATTCTTTTTAAGCTCATTTTTCATGTATAGTGTTGGAGTGCAGACAATTATTTTAATGGCTGGTATTTTTGGAAGTAAAGAATTAGGCTTGCCAACATTAGATTTAATTGCTGTTATTTTAGTGGTTCAAATTGTAGGAATAGTTGGAGCTTTTGCATTTTCAAGGTTGTCGGACAGAATTGGAAATATTTCGACCTTAAAAATTACGGTTTTGATTTGGGCAATTGTTTGTTTTGTTGCCTTTTTATTAGATAAATCTCAAGAGAATATACATCTATATTTTTACGGACTAGGTGCGCTTATTGGATTGGTAATGGGAGCAATACAATCACTTTCGCGTTCTACCTATTCAAAATTATTACCTGAAACTAAAGACCATGCAACCTATTTTAGTTTTTACGATGTTACAGAAAAAATTGCAATCGTTTTTGGAATGCTTGTATTCGGATTGTTAGTTTCTTTAACAGGGTCAATGCAGTATAGTGTATTGTTTTTAGCAGTTTTCTTTTTAATTTCTTTTGTTTTGCTGAACTTTGTTGGAAAAACAAAATATGTCCAATAAATACGATTTTATTGTTGTTGGAGGAGGTATAGTTGGTTTGGCTTCTGCTTATAAATTACAGCTAAAATTCCCCAATAAATCTATTGCTATTTTAGAAAAAGAAACAGAAGTTGGCAAACATCAAACAGGGCGAAACTCAGGTGTAATTCATTCTGGAATTTATTATAAACCAGGAAGTTATAAAGCTAGAAATTGTAATAACGGTCATACGCAATTAGTAGGTTTTGCAAAGAAACATAATATAAAGCATGATGTTTGTGGAAAAATTATTGTTGCAACTAAAAATGATGAATCACCTATCTTAGAAGAAATTTATAATAGAGGAATTAAAAATGGAACTAAAGGAATTTCTTTTTTAACTTCAGAAGAAATATTTCAAAAAGAACCTTTTATTAAAGGAATAAAAGCAATTTGGGTGCCAACAGCTGGTATAATAGACTATGTTGGAGTTTGTAAAGCATTTGTAAAGCAAATAGAAATACTGAATACTAAAAGTAAGTTTTATGCTTCTTGTGAAGTGAAAAAGATAGATTCTTTAATCAATAAAACAATATTAAAAACCAATACAGGTGTTTTTGAAGCATCGCAAGTAATTTTTTGTACAGGTTTGCAATCCGATAGAAATGCCAAAAAGGACAATATCCAATTAGCCGTAAAAATTGTTGGTTTTAGAGGTGATTATTTCGAATTAACTCCTGAAGCCTCTCATAAAATTAAAAATTTGGTGTATCCAGTTCCTAATCCAAAATTTCCTTTTTTGGGAGTTCATTTTACAAGAATGGTTGATGGGAGTATTGAATGTGGTCCAAATGCTGTTTTTACATTTAAAAGAGAAGGTTATAACAGAACAAGTTTTAGTTTAAAAGATACTTTTGAAGCTTTAACTTTTAGTGGAACTTGGAAGTTATTTAGCAAACATTGGCGCAAAGGAATTGATGAATATAAACGTGCGTTTTCTAAACGCTTGTTTGTAAAAGAATTGCAAAAAATGATGCCTTCTTTAACTGAAAATGATGTGCAACCTTCAAGATCTGGAGTTAGAGCTCAAGCTATAGATTACAGCGGAAATATGGTGGACGATTTTAAAATTGAAAAACAACATAATAATATTCACGTAATAAATGCGCCATCTCCAGCAGCAACTGCTTGTTTGGCAATTGCAGATGAAATTATTGCTAAAGTATAATTGAGTTTATGGAATTTTATCAAAAAGAAATAAGTTTAAAACCAGTTACAAGAGGATTTCATTTAATTACTTCTGAAATTATAAGTGCGTTGCCCCAAATAAAGAATTTCAAAATTGGACAATTACAAGTTTTTATAAAACATACTTCAGCCAGTTTAACCATTAATGAAAATGCAGATCCAACTGTTAGAACTGATTTTGAAAGTCATTTTAATAAAATGGTTCCAGAAAATATGTCATATTACATTCATACTTATGAAGGGGCAGACGATATGCCAGCACATATTAAAGGCTCATTATTAGGAAGTTCAATTCAGATTCCCATTACAAACGGCAACTTAAATTTAGGTGTCTGGCAAGGTATTTATTTATGTGAGCATAGAGATTATGGAGGAAGTAGAAAATTAGTCGTCACAGCTTTTGGAACTTTATAAATAGTTACTTCTTTTTAGTATTTATGATTTTAATACTTTTAGGACAGTCTAATTAAAGTTTTAAAAGTTTAAAATTAGCAATAGATTTTGCTAAATTTTCTGTTGCTTTTTCACTAAGTCCAATCTCAATATCCCAAACATATCCTTGAATTTTTATCATAAATGCTTTAGGTTTTTTATTGTAAATGGTTTCACACAAATTCAGCACCTGATTTGGAGGAACTTCATGAGTAGAAAACGCTACTTGTTCAGCAGGGTAAATACGTTCAATTTCAAAACCATTTTTTAGTTCAGTGATGCAGGCATCAACAAAAATTACATTGTCATAATCACCTATCAATTCGGCATCTTCTACCATTAATTGATATTTGTATAATAAATTTTCTTCGTTGTAACCGTCTTTTAATAAACTATCTAAAAAACCCCAGCCAAGACCATCGTCTTGACGCGTGTTATTTCCTATTCCAATAATAAGTATGTTATCTAATTTTTTCATCAATTAAATTTCCTTGATTATCTTCTAATTGAACTATTAATGGCATTTGTCCTAAAGCGTGGGTTGCACAACTTAAACAAGGATCGTAGGCTCTAATTGCCATTTCAACCTGGTTAAGCATAGGTTCCGTTATTTCAGGTTTTTCACTTAAAACTTCGTTGGCAACAGCTCTAACTCCACGATTCATAGCTTCATTATTATGCGTTGTTGAAACTATTAAATTACATTTGGTAATTAAGCCTTTATCATCTGTATGGTATTCGTGAATAAGTGTTCCTCTTGGTGCTTCAATAATACCGATACCTTTGTTTCTTGGAGTTCCTTGGGTTACTAAATCAGTGCCCATTAAATCGTCATCCAACAATAATTCTTTCATTAATTCGGCACAATGCAACATTTCAATTAAACGTGCCCAATGCGTATGCATTGTCATATTATTAGGCTTATTTTGGGTGTATCCTTTAAATATTTGACGCTCAATTTCTGCATAAGGTGTAGGAATATGTGAACTAGTATTCATACGAGCTAACGGTCCAACGCGGTTCCAACCTTTTTCTCTTCCGTATTTTGTCATATAAGGGAATTTTAGGTAAGACCAAGGTTCAACAGCTTCTTTAAAATGATTTCGATATTCAGTATCTGGAATATTTAGCAATTCATTTCCTTCAAAATCAATAGAACGCAAGTCGCCATCATACAATTCCATTGCGCCAGTTTCTTTATGAACCAGCCCTAAGTGATTTGATGGATATGCAGCAAAATTATCTATCCATTGCGCATTTTCAAAATGATAGTTTTTCATAAAGTCGATGATTTCTTTCGACCATTCAATCATTGTATCAACATTTGGAATTTGTTTTCCATCTAAAAAATATTCACGTTCTTCTTTGGTAAATGTTTTATGAACACCACCTGGAACAGCTAAAATTCCGTGTATTTTTTTACCAGCCAAGGCTTTGATAATTTCCTGACCAAATTTTCGCATTAAAATACCTTTCTTGGCAAGTTCCTGATCTGCTTGTGCAACTGCAACAATATTTCTTTTTTCTGCCGGAGCATTAATGCCAAATAAAATATCTGGAGATGCTAAATAGAAAAAATGTAATGAGTGCGATTGAAAAACTTGTCCATAATGTAGTAATTTACGAAGTTTAGTTGCTGTTGGAGTTAAATTTTCTGGATCTATACCCACTAGTTGGTCAATTGCTTTTGCTGCTGCAATGTGATGACTTACAGGGCAAATTCCGCACAAACGTTGCACTAATACAGGCGCTTCCCAGTATGGGTGCCCTTGTATAAATTTTTCAAACCCTCTAAATTCTACAATATGTAAAAACGCATCTTCAACTTTTCCGTTTTCATCCAATTTTATTGTCACTTTTCCGTGACCTTCAACTCGTGTTACTGGTTCTATAACTATTTTTTTCTTATTCATTTTTTTGGTTTTTAAGGTTAGTCATACTTAAATTCAGGAAATTCAATAGCATGTTCTCCTTCAAATAATAAATTCTTTACAACGTTCCAAATGTGATTTGCATTTGGCGGACAACCAGGAATGTGATAATCAATTTTCACTACTTCATGGTTTGAATATACTTTATTTAAAATTTTTGGGATGTCTTCATGGTTAGGAATTATTGTCTCACCTTCTTCGCTTGTCATAGAATCTAAATACGACTCTCTTAAACATTCTTCTAAAGGAATTGTATTTCTAATTGCAGGAAGTCCTCCCCAAATTGCACACTCACCTACAGATACTAAAATATCACAATTTTTACGGAATTCTCTTAATACTTCAATATTATCTGTATTACAGCATCCGCCTTCAATTAAACCAATATCACATCTTTCAGTAAATTGTTTAATATCGGTTAATGGTGATTTATGGATTTCAATAACTTCTAATAAATCTAAGATTCCTAAATCTACATCTAACAGAGACATATGGCAACCAAAACAACCAGCTAATGAAGTTGTTGCAACACGCATTTTCCTATTAACATTAGTTGTTTTGTTCTTTTTAAGATCAATTAATGAAACATTTTTACCTTCATTAATATAATCGAATTGGCGATTTCCAAATGGCTTACTAAATGACTTTCCTTTAACTAAAATTGAACCTGTTGGGCAAATATGCATTGCATATTCTGCCTCAGATTCAGAAAGCTTTGCCTCTTGCTCATAGTCAATAGAAACTATAGTATCGTTTCCTCGGTTAGTTAAGTTAAATACTTTGTAACCATCGGCTGTGCTAATATCTTCAATGCAGCGTTTACACTTGATACAGCGATTTTGATTGATAACTATTCTTTCAGGGCGGGCATCAACTCTACGATCTACAAATAAATGCGGAAAGCGCGTATGGCTTATACCTGTTTCATAACCTAAATTTTGCATTTGACAGTCACCACTTTTTTCGCAAGAAGGGCAGAAGTGATTACCTTCAACAAACATCATTTCTAAAATTGCTTTACGCGTATCTAGTAATTCAGGGGTGTTAACTTCAAAATCCATGTTTTCATCAACTGTTAAGGTACAGCCAGCCATTGATCGACCATTACTTTTTACAGTACAAACTCTACAACTTCCAATAGGATTTAAATGTTTGAAGTGACAAAGGGTTGGTATAAAAATACCATTTTGTTTTGCAGCCTCTATCAGGTTTTGTCCTTTTTCAGCTATACAATCTCTTCCGTCTATTTTAAATGTTACATTTTCCATGTTTATTCAGTTTCAATCTACAATTGTGTGTCTTTAATTATGCTATCAAACTCAGAAACTGCTGCTTCCATATCGAATTCAACAAATTGAAGTTCGCTGTCAGGAGCAATTTTTAAATTGAAATATTCTTTAAACTTATCTAATGAATAAATAAGAGAGTTTGGTGAAGATTTACCTAAACCACAACGGCTAGCGGTTTTAATTATATTTCCCCATTTTTTTACTTCTTCAACTTCTGTTTCAGAAGCCAATCCTCGTTGCATTTTTTTTACTTTTTCATTTAATATGAAATTTCCAGCACGGCAAGGAGTGCAAACTCCGCAAGATTCTTCTTTGAAGAATTCCATAAAATTTCTAAGGATATGAAGAATATCTCGAGTTCTATTAAAGACCATAAAAGAACCACCACATAAAATATCTTCCATGCAAATTCTACGATCAAATTCACTTGGAGATACAGGTTCTCCTGAAGGACCACTTACCTGAACAAAATAAGGAGCCGTAGCTTGGCTCATTTCAATTCCCAATAATTCTCTAATTGAAGTTCCGTATTCAATTTCATAAATTCCTGGTTTTGCAACATCACCAGAAATACTAATTAATTTAGTTCCTGGAGTTTCGGGCGTTCCCATACTTAAAAAGAAATCTTCACCAAACTCAATAATACGTGAAGCATAGGCAAGTGATTCAACATTATTTACAACTGTTGGTTTTTGTTTGAAACCATGTTTAGTTGCCGACCACATTCGAACAGGTGGCTCACCTCTGCGGCCCTCCATTGATTCAATTAATGCTGAAGCAGCTCCACAAACATAAGAGCCAGCTCCTAATTGAATTCGCATTTCGAAGTCAAATCCTTCTACTCCTAAAATGTTTTTTCCTAAAAAGTTATTGGCACAGAACTCTTGTATTAATTTTTCTAATTCCGGTTTAAAAAATTGGTACTCAGCCCTTAAGTAAATAATCCCTTCTTTTGCGCCAGTTGCATAACCCGCTAAAATCATTCCTTCAATTACCAATCCTGGTAAGTGTTGAAAAACTGCTCTATCTTTAAAAGTACCTGGTTCACCTTCATCTGCATTACAAATAATATACTTAGTATCATCTTCATTTTTTTTACAAGACTGCCATTTGTAGCCGACATCAAAAAAAGCTCCACCACAACCTTTTAATTTTGATTTGTATATTTTATCGATGATTTCTTGAGGTGAATATTTTACACCTTCTTTAATACTTTTACCCATTTCGTAAGGTCTAAATATTACGGCTTTATCATCTTTAGGAATGTACTGTATTTTGCTTTTAACTTTGCTTGTAAAATCTTTTACATTTTCACCGTTTCTAATTTTTTGAATTATGAGTTTAACTTTTTTAGGAGTTAAATCTGTAAAAGGCATAAAATTTATAAGTGCAGCAGGTTCTTGATCGTTTAAGCCGATACATGAAGTTTCAAATAAAGAAAATTCATCATTTCCTTGTTCGTCAAAAGTACAGCCCGTTTCTTTTTCAAAAGCTGATTTTACAGCATCAAAACCTTTTAATTCTGAAATAATACTGTTGTTTAAATAGATGGTATGTTTACCGGTTGGTTCTTTATGAAAAAAGTGATAAAAAGATATAACACTTTCAATTTCAATATTTGAGACATTTAAAGTTTTTGAAATTTCAGAAGTTGCTTCATCTGAAATAAAGCCAAATTTATGTTGAAATTCCCAAAGTTTGTTTAATAGATGCGTTCTATCCATAAGAAAATTTATTGTTATTTGCTGTAACTAAAGTTACGACGAAAAGACTTTTTATAAAAGTTTCTAAAACGTTTTCGTTAAATTT
>NZ_JBFLKT010000132.1:0-24039 GCF_040883305.1 Lutibacter sp. | reverse complement strand
GCATTTTTAAAAACCACCAAATCTCCCATTGCCATACGTTCATCAAGTATGTTAGAAGATTCTAACTATCAGCCATTTGCAGGGATTTTTGCAACATACATGGTTCCCCACTCAGAAATTAAAAAAATGGTTGAAATGGTTTCTAATGCAATTAAATCGGTTATTGCTTCAGCATTTTTTCAAAGCAGTAAATTATATTTAAAAGCTACATCACACACTATAGAAGAGGATAAAATGGCTGTAATTTTACAGGAAGTAATTGGAAAACAATACCAGGATGTGTATTATCCAAATATTTCTGGAGTGGCGCGTTCAATTAATTTTTATCCAATAGGAGATGAAAAACCTCAAGAAGGAATTGCCAATATAGCCTTAGGTTTAGGCGAAATAATTGTTGGTGGCGGACAAACTTTGCGTTTTTCACCTTTTCATCCAAAAAAAATACTACAATTATCCTCTCCAGGTTCAACGCAGAGAGATACACAGCAGTATTTTTATGGTTTAGACATAGATCCTAATAGTTATAAAGTTTCAACCTGTGAAGCAATCAATAAAAAGAAAGTAACCATTAGAGGTGCAGAAAATCATGGTTCTTTAAAATTTGTAGCTTCTACATACGATTTGCAAAATAATATAATAAGACCAGGTGTAATGCACGATGGAATTCGGGTAATTTCGTTCGATAATATTCTAAAATACAACACATTTCCTTTGCCAGAAATTTTAAAAGAACTATTGCGAATTGGACAACGAGAAATGAGAAACCCAATAGAAATTGAGTTTGCAGTAAAACTTGATGTACCGCCAGGAAAACCAAAAGAATTTAGCTTTTTGCAAATAAGACCCATAGTAGAAAGTATGGAAACTGTAAGTAAATTGCCTGAAAATTTTGAACTTTCAGATACCATTATTTATTCCGAATCTGCCTTAGGAAATGGTAAATATGAAAATATTTCCAACCTTGTCTATGTAAAACCAGAGACTTTTAATTCTGCTAATACAAGAGAAATTGCAAAAGCGGTAGAACAAATTAACAAAAAATTTGTAGCAATGGATAAAAAATATATATTGGTTGGTCCTGGACGCTGGGGGTCAAGCGATCCCTGGTTGGGAATTCCAGTAATTTGGCCTCAGATTTCTGCTGCAAAAATAATTGTGGAATCTGGTTTAAATAATTTTAGAATTGATCCAAGTCAGGGAACTCATTTTTTCCAAAATTTAACATCTTTTAAAGTAGGTTATTTAACCATAAATCCGTTTATAAACGATGGTTTTTTTGATGTAGATTATTTAAATAAACACGAAGCTGTTTTTGAAGACGCTTATTTAAGACATATTTGTTTTAAAAACCCGCTTACGGCCATTATTGAAGGTAAATATAATAAAGCAGCTATTTTTAAAGAAGGTTTTACATTGCAAGAAACAAGTACAATAATAGAAGATTCCATTGAAGAATTACCTCCAGATGGGTTTATGTAAAAATGTGTATATGGCAAAAAAAAGACTTAAAACATGTAAAATAATTTCAAATTAATAAAAAAAGAATAGATTAATAATAAATGTTAAAAATATCGATAAAAATGTTACTTGAAATTCAATTTTAAATATGTATTTTTGTTCTTATTTTTATTTTATAAACAGTTATAAATTATGTCAATATGAATGTAAAAGAAATTTTAACAAATTTGGAAACTAAACACCCTGGTGAAAAGGAATATTTGCAGGCTGTTCATGAAGTTTTAGAGTCTATTGAGACTATATATAATGAAAATCCACAGTACGAAGCAGCTAAAATAATTGAACGTTTGGTAGAACCAGATAGAATTTTAACATTTATAATTTCTTGGATCGATGATGCAGGAAATGTTCATGTAAATTTAGGTCATAGAGTACAATTTAACAATGCTATAGGTCCTTATAAAGGAGGAATACGTTTACACCCAAGTGTAAACTTAAGTATCTTAAAGTTTTTAGGATTTGAGCAAATATTTAAAAACGCCTTAACCACACTACCTATGGGAGGTGGAAAAGGAGGATCAGATTTTAATCCAAAAGGAAAATCGGACACTGAAATTATGCGTTTTTGCCAGGCATTTATGTTAGAATTATGGAAATTTATTGGACCAAGTACAGACGTGCCAGCTGGAGATATTGGAACAGGTGGTAGAGAAATTGGATTTATGTACGGAATGTATAAAAAGCTACAGCAAGAAAACTCTGGAGTTTTTACAGGTAAAGGTTTAAATTGGGGAGGAAGCTTAATTAGACCAGAAGCAACAGGTTTTGGCGGAGTTTACTTTACAAAAGAAATGTTAGACACTAAAAACGATACTTTTGAAGGTAAAACAATAGCACTTTCTGGTTTCGGAAACGTAACTTGGGGTGTTGCTTTAAAAATTACAGAATTGGGCGGAAAAGTGCTTACAATCTCTGGACCTGACGGATATATTTATGACGAAAATGGATTAAATGCTGATAAAATTAATTACTTATTACAATTAAGAGCTTCTAATAATGATATTGTTTCTCCATACGCTGATGAATTTCCTGAAGCTAAATTTTATGCAGATGAAAAGCCTTGGGGAGTAAAATGTGATATTGCTATGCCTTGTGCAATTCAAAATGAATTGAATGGAGAAGACGCAGAAAAACTTGTTGCTAATGGTGTTCAATATGTAGCTGAAGTTTCAAATATGGGTTGTACGCCTGAAGCTGTAGATGTATTTCATAATGCCAAAATTTTATATGGACCAGGAAAAGCAGTAAATGCTGGTGGTGTAGGAGTTTCTGGGTTAGAAATGTCTCAAAACGCAATGAAATTAAACTGGACAAAAGAAGAGGTTGATGAAAAACTACATCAAATAATGCACTCTATTCATACAGCTTGTTTAAAATATGGAACAGAAGAAGACGGTTACATAAATTATGTAAAAGGAGCAAATATTGCTGGTTTTATTAAAGTGGCAGATTCTATGTTAGATTTAGGTGTATTGTAATCCCATTTGTCCTTTAGGGCATTTCCCTGAAGGGGAAAATTAAGATTATTAATACGTTTAAATATAAAAAGGGTTGCAAATTTGCAACCCTTTTCTTTTTACCTTTGTTTTTAAGATGGAGCAAAATGACACGTATCGCAAAATAATACACATTGATATGGATGCGTTTTATGCTTCCGTTGAGCAATTAGACAATCCAGAATTAAGTGGAAAACCAATAGCAGTTGGTGGTGGTGGTGAACGTGGTGTAGTTTCTGCAGCAAGTTACGAAGCACGTAAATTTGGAGTGCGTTCTGCAATGAGCGGAGTAATTGCCAGAAAAAACTGTCCGCATCTAATTTTTGTGAAACCTAGATTTGAACGTTATAAAGAAATTTCAAAAAAAATTAGAAGTATTTTTTATGAATATACCGATTTGGTAGAGCCACTTTCTTTAGATGAAGCGTATTTAGATGTTACAGAAAATAAAAAAGGAAATCCTTCGGCTAGTTTAATTGCAAAAGAAATTAGAAAACGAATTTTTGATGAATTACACTTAAATGCTTCAGCAGGTATTTCAAGTAGTAAATTTATTGCAAAAATTGCTTCCGATATAAACAAACCTAACGGGCAAAAAACAATACCTCCTGAAGAAATAATTTCTTTTTTAGAAGAATTGCCAATAAAAAAATTCTTTGGAATTGGAAAAGTTACCGCTGCAAAAATGTACAATCTCGGTATTTTTAAGGGAAGTGATTTAAAAGCTAAAAGCGAAACGTTTTTAACCCAACATTTTAAAAGTTCAGGGTTACATTATTACAATATTGTTAGAGGAATTCATAATAGTAAAGTGAAACCAAACCGAGAACGAAAATCTGTTGCTGCAGAACATACCTTTAATACAAATTTAACTTCCGAAATTTTTATGATGGAGAGGTTAGAACGAATTTCAGAAGAATTAGAAGAGCGTTTACAAAAAGCTAAAGTTTCAGGAAAAACAGTTACCTTAAAAATAAAATACAGCGATTTTAAAACGCAAACACGCAGTAAAACGTTACCGTATTTTATTAAAGAAAAAGCGGTTTTATTGAATACTGTAAAAGAGCTTCTTTACCAAGAAAAGGTTTTAAACTCTGTGCGTTTATTAGGTATTTCAGTTACTAATTTGAACATTCACTTTAAAAATAAACCAGAAAAGCCTATAAATATTCAATTTAAATTTGAATTTTAAAACAGGTTTTTAATCAATCTATTTAAAAGTTCAGCTATTTTTATACATGAATAATAGCTAGCTCTTCTATTAGAGGTTCATTATTAAAACGAAGCAATAGTTGAGCAATTGCAATAGTATCTTTTTCACAATAGGTTACAATGCGCGCTATGTTTTTTTCTTTATAAAAGACGCCGCCTACTTCACTTCCATTAATATCATCTTTAGGAGAGGGGATATTTAATATAGAAGTTAACAATTTTAAAGAAGTATAATGTTTATAATCGCCAAACTTCCATAATTCCATGGTGTCTAAATGTGGAATCTCCCATGGTTTTTTCCCAAATAAATTTAGTTTTTCTGGCAACTTTATTTGATGAATTATCATACGGCGTGCAATGAAGGGGAAATCAAATTCTTTACCGTTATGGGCACATAATAAATGGACAGGTTTATTGAAGTGAAGATCTAATAAGTTTTTAAAATCTTTTAAAATTTTAACTTCATCACCAAAAAAAGAAGTGACTCTAAATTTACGATCAATAGTTTTAAAATGAGTAAAATACCCTACGGAAATACATACAATTTTACCGAATTCGGCCCATATTCCAGCCCTTTCATAAAACTCTTCAGGTGTTTGATCTTCTTTACGTTGGTATTGTGTTTTTAAAGCAAAAAGTTCTTGTTTTTCTTCAGATAAATCGTTGTAAAATTCAGTTTCAGGTACGGTTTCTATATCTAAAAACAAGACGTTTTCAAAATTAATTTTAATATTCATAGCTTAAATTTAAGTCTAAATATAATAAAAAAACATCTCAAATTAGAGATGCTTTTAAAATATTATTATTTAAGCTGTTAACTGCTAATTAATTAAAAGCTTTCTAACTGAAACTTTTTCGTCTTCTTCAACTTGAACTAAATACAATCCTGTACTCAAATTTTGTACATTAATTACCTCATTAGGTCGCACTGTTTTGTTATAAACTACACTTCCTAAAATTGAATAAATAACAACATTCTTATCTAAAGAATTTTTGGTTGAGATTGAAATCTTACCATTCCTCGCTGGGTTTGGATAAACATTAAAATCTTCTATTTGATCTTTAGTTACTGAAAGTGATTTTTGCGAAGTAGGATTCCCTTGTGTAGGCGGAGCAATTGTCCAGCCTATTGGTTTATTAGTTAAAGGATCTAAAACTCTTTGAATTGAATTTTCTCCAGTTGTACTACCAACATTTTCAGAAAAATAACCTTCTGCAAGACCATCCTTTGCTTCAAAAGGATTAGTGCCATAGCTAAATAAAAATTCAACTACCTCGCCATTATTATTAATTAATGCAACACCGGCTCCTTTGGGATGTCCATCGGGCATATTAACTACGGGAATCCAAAGAATATTATTGTCTAATGTTTGCGTTAGGGGCAGGGTGAAATCTTCTTTACGGTTTGTACCTAAATAAAAAGACAAATTCCAACCAGCTAAGTTAGTTTCACCAACTCCTGTTAATTCAACACCTGGATTAGATGCCGTATAATTAATTTCAGAAATAAAAATGCTTTGACTAAAACCTGAAATTGTTATAAATAAAACAATTAATGTAAGGAAAAATTTCTTCATGGGGATGAACAATTTAAATGTGTTAAAATATCTTGCTTTATTGTGAAAAATGTTAATTTTAAGGGTAGAACTTAACGAAATGATAAAAAAATCAAATGAATGGATAGTTTTTTAAAATAAACTGTTAGATGAAAACCTTGTTTTAGTATGGTTTTACCATACTTTTTAACATAAATTTTATAATTATGTAGTTATAATCGCCTTAAAATCAATATTTTTCTTTTTAAATAAAATAAAATGGTGTAAAACACACAAGTTTCTATTTAAAGAAAATAAGTATTAGTATAAAAATAATAATTAATGGTTTTGTAATATAAATTAAGGTTAAAATTTTATTTAATTAACAACCAATTTACGTGTGGCAACTTTACCTTCTTCTTCAATTCTTATTAAATAAATACCCTTGTTTAATTTAGAAACATTTAAATGTTCTTGAGTTAGTAATTTTTTACTAAAAACTTGTTGCCCTGTTAATGCATAAATTTCAACTTGCTTATTTGTATTATTATTAGATGTCATAAACAACACCCCATTAGAGACTGGATTTGGATACATAACAAAATCTTTTATTTGGTTTTTAACAACGGAAAGTGTAAAAATATTTTCTGCCCCCGGAGTTCCAAAATCTCCATCACCATAAGTTGTGGTTGCTACTCCCCAGTTTGAACCAGCATTATTTGCAACGCTATCATAAGCTCCCAAACTTAACTCCATACTTTTCCCCGCAATTAAAGGATATCCTAAAATATCACTATAAACAACCCTATCAATTTCTGTAGCGCCGCTTGTTAAAATAATTTCATCATTAGTATTAGCTAATGAAAATCCTGTAAACTGGTAATCTACAGTAAAACCTCCATTTAACAAAGTATCAGCATCTCTTGCAAATACAGCATAACCATTTGCAGGAACTATAACAGACGAGGCAATTGTATGTGATTCTAGACCAACTTCGGAAATAACCCAACCTTGCATATCAATGTCTGAAGCAGTAGTGTTGTAAACCTCAAAATATTCACCAGCAGCATCTCCAACAGCATTAGGATCTTGCATAATTTCAGTTATTATTATAGAACCGACATTTGGAGAAACAATACCAGAAAGTAAACTACTTTTACTTACAGCATCTGCGCTAGAACAAATAACATTTTGATTGTAACTACCAATACTTAATCCAGATTTTAACCGTACATAAATTGTAGTTGGTGAAATTGTAGTTCCTGCGCCCTTTAATAAAGTAACAGAAGCACTAAAAAAGCCTCCAGAAGTTTCAGAAATTTCAAAGTTACTGGGTGCATTAATACTAATGTCGGCTGTTAAATTAGCTCCTGAAACAACAAAAACCCCTTCAATTGAAGGTCCTGAACCAACTTCATAATCTAAATCTGAAACTAAATAATTGTTACTTATAATTGCTGGAGCAGTAGAAAATGTTTGACTATTATTTTTTAGTCCCTCTGTTGCAGTTGCTGCAGAAGCCCAAGAAAAATCGTTGTAATAAGTTCCCGTTCCTGTTAATTGTATGGATTCACCTACTAGAACTGAATTATCTTCTGAAACACCAATATCAGTTGATAACATTCCATTTGCTGTCCCATCAGCAGCTGTAAAAATTCCTTCATAGCTTAAAAATTGAATTACATTTCCTAATCCATCAATTAAAGCAATTCCATCAGGGCCGTCTTGAATACCTTCTTGTAAAAACCAAAGCGTACCTCTACTGTTTTCTTCAATTGGAATTATACCAGACAAGATAATAGTTTCATAAACCATAGAGTTATTACCATTGTAAAATTCAATAGTCCAACCATTTAAATCTGTTCCGCTGGGCCCTGCTATTTCAACACCTTCATTACTTACTGCTCCATTATTATCATAATGAATTTCATTAATAAAAACGTCTGTTTGCCCAAATGAAAGTGTAACCATAAAGATGGTTACAACTAAAAAATAAAATCTTTTCATAGCTATTTTTTTTGTAGTTGTTTGATAAAAATATAAAAACATTTTAATTTAAACCCAATAAATAGTTAAAAATTAAGGATTTAATTATAATTTAACGGTGAAAATTAATTTAATGTAAGTTTAATGTTAGCTTAATGTTATACTTTAAATTACTTTGTTGCTAATGTTTTAAAATTGTAATTAATGATTACTTTTGAGCGATTTTAGTTTTAAAAACTGTTATTATTATGAAAAAAGCAGCTATAAAAATTCTTTTAGTTGATGATGAACCTGATATTCTAGAAATTGTATCCTATAATTTAAAAAACGAAGGTTATAAAGTTTACACGGCTAAAAATGGAGTTGAAGCAATAGCTTCAGCTAAATTAAACCATCCGCATTTAATAATTTTAGATATTATGATGCCAGTAATGGATGGTATCGAAGCTTGTGAAAAAATTAGAGCAACTCAAGGTTTAGAAAATGTACTAATTACTTTCTTTACTGCGCGTGGTGAAGATTATTCGCAAGTAGCTGGTTTTAATGTTGGAGCAGATGATTATATTACAAAACCTATAAAACCAAAAGTGCTTATTAGCAAAATTAATGCGCTGTTAAGAAGAGTAGATAAGGTTCAAAATATAGCTTCTCATACAGTAAAAGCGGGTGATATTATTATCGATAGAGAAGAGTATGTAATAATTAAAGATGGAAAAAAAATTTCGTTGCCAAAAAAAGAATTTGAGTTATTCGCCCTGCTAGCTTCAAAACCAGATAAAGTTTTTAAGCGCGATGATATTTTAGATAGAGTTTGGGGAAATGAAGTTGTTGTTGGAGGAAGAACTATTGATGTACATATTAGAAAATTACGTGAAAAAATTGGTGATAATTACTTTAAAACTATTAAGGGTGTAGGCTATAAATTTGTTATAAATGAAGATTAGAAAAACATATTCATTTGCATTTTGGACTACCTTATTTATTACCTTATTTATTCTTGGACTATTATTAGTTACTGCATACATATTTTTAGATATACAGCTAAATATTAAATACTTAGTTCCATTTGTAGCTGTAATTTTTATTTTTACTTTTTTAATTATTCAATACAGATTAGAGAAATTTATTTATAAACGTATAAAAAAAATATACGATCGGGTTTCGGTTTTAGATCGTTCAGATTTTAATAAAACTGCAATAACTTCTGATATTGATGCACTTTCTAGAGAAGTTCAAAAATTTGCAGAATTTAATCAAGAACAAATTGCAAATTTAAATTTAAGAGAAAATTACAGACGAGAATTTTTAGGAAATGTTTCACACGAATTAAAGACTCCATTATTTACTGTACAAGGTTATCTATTAACATTGGCTGATGGCGCAATAGATGATAAAAAAATTAGCAAAAAATACTTGAAACGCGCTAATAAGGGTGTTGAAAGGCTTATTTCAATTGTTAAAGATTTAGATTTAATTTCTAAACTAGAATCGGCCGATTTAGTTTTAAATAAGCAACCATTTAATATTCTAGAATTAGTACAAGAAGTATTTGAATTGCTGGAAATGAAAGCCAAAAAAAGAAATGTTTCGTTACATTTTAACAAACATTATATCTTTCCAATAATGGTTATTGCCGATGTAGAAAAAATAGAACAAGTACTTACCAACTTAATTGTTAACGCTATAAAATATTCCAAAAAAAATGGTACAATAATGGTAAGTGTTGAAAAAATGGATACTAAGGTATTAGTAAAAGTTATAGATGACGGTGAAGGAATTAAGGAAGAATATTTACCTAGACTGTTTGAGCGTTTTTATAGAGTAGACCAAAGTCGCTCGAGAGAGCAAGGTGGTTCTGGATTAGGGCTTTCAATTGTAAAACATATTATTGAATCTCATAACGAGCAGATTTTTGTAAAAAGTGAATTCGGAAAAGGTTCAGAGTTTTCATTTACGCTCGAAAAGATGAAAGTTACTTAAATTAAAACTAGTTACGGTTTCTTTAAATCCTGTATAATTTACAATCTCATTAAGTTTTTCTAAGGAAAAATCCTGCTGATTTGTAAATGGTGCAATTAATTTTTCTTTTAAAGTTTTCGCTAAATATTCTTGTTCAAATTGACCAGGAGTAGGAATAAAAAATACTTTTTTACCCAGAACCGCTAAATCCATTATGGTTGAATATCCCGAACGCGCAATTATTAATTCACTTTCATTTAGCGCTTTTTCAAGTGCATCTGTTAGCAAATAATTTTTAATTTTGATGTTTCCTGCCATTCCTATAGGTAGACTAGAAGCTTTTGAGATTTTAATATTTTCTAAAGTTCCTCTAACAAAAAGTACTTTTCCTTGGTAATTTTTAAGCTCTAATAGTAATTTTTCTTCTAATAAAGTCCGTTGAGGTTCTGGTCCAGAAAGCACCACTAATAAATTATATTTAATGGGGCATTTTTCAGGTTTAAGCCTGCTTAAAATTCCAATATATTTTAGATTAAAATCGTGTAACTTTAAATGACCTAAATCTCCTGAAAAATTAGATTCATTTTCAACATCAGGAATCCAGCATTCATTAAAATTTTTAATTATTTTTTGATGAGTTTTTGAGGTAATTCCTGTAGTTTTTCCAGAAAAAACTGTTAGTTGATGTGTTATATAAACAGCTGGGATGTTGGAATTGTAAACACCAAATCTATTGTCGGAAATAGTTCCAGCAATACCTTCCTTTTTAATAATTTGAGCTACCAGCTTGTGTTCTTTTTTTACTGCGGCAATAACGGATGGAATACTTAAAAGCAGCTTGAATTTTAAATTCCTGCCACTTTTAGAATATTTTATATTGTAAGAAGGTAACGTATAACTTTTTAATAAAGGAAATTCTTTTTGAAGCAAAACTAAAGCAGCACCATCACTTGCTAAAATAGGTTGGTAATTAGATTTTATTAATGCATTTATTATTGGAATACAACGTGTTGCGTGCCCTAAGCCCCAATTTAATGGCGCAACAAGAATTTTTTTTTACAAGTCAAAACCAATATCTTTTCTAAAATTCATAGCTTCAAAACAAAGTTTGTCAATATTTTTGTACGATTGTTTTAAAGCTTCATTATAATTAGCTCCAAAAGATGTAATTGCAATTACACGACCACCGTTTGTAACAACTTTTTCATCTTTTATTGTAGTTCCTGCATGAAACGGAATAGAGTTTTCGATAGTATTTAATCCAAAAATTTCTTTTCCTTTTTCGTAAGCTTCTGGATATCCGCCAGAAACTAACATAACTGTACACGCACTTTCTTTTTTAAATTCAATAGTTTTAGTATGCAATTCTTTATTTCCAGCAGCAATTAAAAGTTCTAAAAAATCACTTTCAATTCGTGGTATTACAACTTCGCTTTCTGGATCACCCATTCGGCAATTGTATTCAATTACTTTAATTTCTCCTTTATCTAAAATCAATCCAATAAATACAAAACCAACGTAATTAATATTATCCTTTTGAAACCCTTTAATTGTTGGTTTAATAACCTGATTTTCTATTTTCTCTAATAATTCTTCGGTTAAAAAAGGCACTGGTGAAACTGCTCCCATTCCTCCGGTATTTAAACCTTTGTCTCCTTCACCAATTCTTTTGTAATCTTTAGCACTTGGCAAAGTCACATAGCTTTTTCCGTCGGTTAACACAAAGCAACTAAGTTCTATTCCTGTTAGAAACTCTTCAATAACCACTTTACTACTTGCTTCACCAAACTTTTTGTTGGCTAACATTTCGGTAAGTTCGTCTTTTGCTTCTTGTAAATCGTTTAAGATTAAAACTCCTTTTCCAGCAGCCAAACCATCAGCTTTTAAAACATATGGAGCTGTTAAAGTATCTAAAAACGTATATCCTTCATCCAAATTTTTAGTTGTAAAACTTTTGTAAGCAGCCGTTGGAATGTTATGTCTATACATAAATTCTTTAGCAAATTCTTTACTTCCTTCTAGTTGTGCAGCGTATTTTTGAGGCCCAATTACTGGAATATTTTTTAATTCAGCATCGTTTAAAAAGAAATCGTGAATTCCTTTAACTAATGGATCTTCCGGACCAACAATAACCAATTTAATTTGATGTTCTAAAACAGCTTTTTTTACAGCTTCAAAGTCGGTTTGATTAATATTTAAATTAGTACCTACTTCTTTTGTCCCAGCATTTCCAGGAGCGATAAACAGCCTATTTAATAAGTTACTTTGGGCTATTTTCCAAGCCATTGCATGTTCTCTTCCTCCTGATCCAAGTATTAATACATTCATATGTAAATTTATTTTAAGCTATCTATGGTTTTTATTTAAAAAATTTGTTCTAATATTTTTTGAGTAATTACGTAGGTTGGCAATACTCCAGTTGTTCCTAAACCTCCTGAAGCTAAAGTACTTCCGGTTTCTAAAGGGTTGTCTGAAGCATAATATGCATACCTAACTTTTACTTTTCTAGAGATATTTCCTCTAATTTTTGAAGCTGCCTGAATTGCTTTTTGATAATGTGCACCTTCCATTTCAAGACCGGTAACTTTCCAAGTAGAATCGTGAAAGAATTTTAAAATATCTTTATTTTGAAGTGATGTTCCTAAAACAGTTACCATTGCTCCTGTATAAACATCAACACCGCAACCTTCAAATTGGTTCTTTTTAAGTTGATTTTTAAACGGATAATTATCTGCAGTTCCTTCAAAAATATGTGAAGAAGGGATCATAATATCACCTTTTCCACCTTCTAAAATTCCTGCCTTACCCATTATTGAAACAGAATCTACATTTAAATGGTGTTTTTTACCTTGTTGATCTGTATAAGGTTTTAAAAGTTCATCCATAGTTTCATAAGCCTGTTCGCCAAATGCGTAATCCATTACAATTAGCACTGGTTTTTCTTCTTCATTTAAACTATTTTCCAGCTTGTATTGTGTTTTAGAAATATCAATTTTACTAGTATCAATTACCTGAACATTAATATTGGTTCCAAAAGTATCTTTAATATAAATTAAACCATTATCGCTTGCAAATTCTTTTACTTCATGACGTAAATCTTCATTTTCATCTTTACTTAATAATTGAAATAGAGATATTAAGTTATTGTTTTTAATTTGTTTTGGTAAAACAATTGGTGCGTAAATGGAATTCATTACACTGTGCATATTTGCACTTATAATATGAATTGGTCTTTTTAGCAAGTTATTTTCTTCCAATACTTTTTTAATATTGTTTGCCCAAATTTCTCCAAAAATATGATGTCCAATGCGTTCACGCAGCACGGGGCTAAAATTAATTTCTCTTTTTAAATTATCTACTTTTTCGTTAATTGCCAATCTTCCTAACCAATAAATAATTTGAAAAAAGCGATCTGGATTATTTTTAACACTTAAAATTAAGTACACATTTAGAGCTTCTTCAAAAGTTCTACCCAATATACTTGCTAAATGTGCCAACATTATATCGCGATCGTCTCCATTTATTTTTTTATTATGAAGTACAACGTCTTCTAATTTATTCCATTCTCGTATTGTTTTGGTTCCATTGTCGATTAAAACTTTTGAAGCAATTTTATGAGATTCAACAAATAGAAATGTTAAATGAGTAAGAATATCATAGATTTCAGATCTTCCTCTGGTAACTTCAATATTCATTTGATCTTTATCTATTCTAAAACAATTTCTTCTTCTTTTTGGTGGAATAATTGGTTTAAAATGCGATTTTGAATAGCCTTCATCTGATGTTAAATTTATAAATCTACATTCTTCAATTCCCGTTGGAAGACGTTCAATAACATAAATTAATCCATTTAATTCTACTTTTTCTTCAGCAATTGATCCATAAATTTCCGGACGCAATAACAATAAAGATTCTCGCAGGGCATCACCCGAAATTCCCATTGGTTTGTAAAAACCTCTACTAAATAAATGACGCATAGAAATGTACAAACGCTCTATGGCATTAGAAGATTCTTGTGCTCTAGTTCTACCGTGAATTTTCGATTGTGTCATACTTATTTTTTGAATTGCAAAGATACAATATCTCTGTTGAGATGTGTAATTGGTTAATATAATTAATTCTGAAATACTTTAAGGTAATTAACATTGTTATTTAAAATGTTAGATGCTTTTAAAATTGTTGGGTCAAAAACAGCTTTTTGCTGATAAACACCTTCAATATAAAAATAGCGTTTTACAATTTCTTCAGTTAATTTTTCTATAATTTCTTCTTTATTTTTTTCTAATTCAATTAATTTTTCTGAATGGATTACTTCCAATAAATCGGTATATTTTTTTTCTAAGTTTTTCCCTAAATTTTCTGAAGTAGCTTTTTCTCGCGCTTTGTTAAATTCCGTTTCCGTTTCCGTTTCAAAATCATTATTATTTTTACTCAAATACTTTAATAGTGCATCAAAATCCTCATCTTTTAAATTAAATTTTGAAGGTTCTAAAATAGTTGGATTGTTATAAAAATAGTTGGTAGCATAGTTAAAAAACGCATCTGAATTTAATAATATTTCAGTAGTTTTGGTAGTTGTAGGTTTTTCAATTTCAACATCTGGTAAAATTCCTCCACCTCCAAAAACTGTTCTTCCTTTTTCGGTTTTATAAGTTTCTCTACCGGCATCAGAAAATTTAGGAATATTTCCCTTATCGTCGCGGTTTGTATAATCCAATTCTTGAATACATCTTCCGCTTGGCGTGTAATATTTTGAAATGGTTAATTTCATTTGTGTGCCGTAAGATAATGGTTTGTAGCGTTGCACTAAACCTTTACCAAAAGAGCGTTCACCGAGCACCACGGCTCTGTCATAATCTTGCAAAGCTCCTGCTAAAATTTCTGAAGCTGAAGCCGAACGATTATTTATTAAAATTGTTAATGGAATCTCTAAATCTATAGGTTCGTTTCTGGTTTTATAGGTGGCACTCTCTTTTTTGGTTTTAGCTTTTGTGGTAACTACAACTTTATCTTTTGGTATAAAAAAGTTAACTATTGTTACTGCTTCATTTAGCAAACCTCCAGGATTGCTTCTAACATCAATAATTAGTTTTTTCATTCCTTCTTCCTTTAATTCTAAAAAGGCTGTTTTTACTTCTTCAGCTGCTTTTTCGTTAAATTGTACAAAAGAAATATAACCAACTTCTGCATCAATCATGGTGTAAAAAGGAACAGAACTTACGCTAATTTTTTTTCGGGTTACCTCAACATCTAACACTTTATTTTGACGTTCAATTTTAAGTATTACTTTAGTGTTTGGCAATCCGTTTAAGACACTTGAAACTCCAATTTCTTTAAAATCTTTTACCTCAAGATCACCGATTTTTAAAATTTTATCTCCTGGTTTTAATCCTGCCTTTTCTGCTGGTGAATTTTTTAATATTTCTCGAATTGTGACTGTTTTGTTTTTAAATTTTGAAATAGCTCCTATTCCACCATATTCGCCAGTTGCTCTAATTCTAGCATCTTCAACACCTTGCTCGTCGTAAAATCTAGTGTAAGGATCTAAATTACCAAGCATATAATTAATAGATTTAGTAGTTAATTCACCAGGATTAACTTCATCTATATAATACATATTTAGTTCTTTAAACATAGTTGTATAAATATCTATTTGTTTAGCTATTTCAAAAAAATCTGATTGAAACCCAGCGGAAATTGCAACTGTAATAGTTACAAAAACAGCGAGTATCCATTTTTTTATTTTAGTTTTCATCTTCCTTAATTTTTGTGTCAAATTTTGAGATTACTTTTTTTAAAGATACCTCTAAATCAACATAATTTATTTCTTCCTTTGCCATATAAATAAACATAAAAATATATTGTTCATTTAAATTTTTTGTAAAAGAATGTTTATTTATTCTATAAACTTCACGTATTAATCTTTTTATCCTATTGCGGTTAACGGCTAACTTTACATTTCTTTTTGGCACAGAAAACCCTGCTTTTATAGGAAATTCCGCACCATGGTGTATAGGTAAATAAATTAATCTTAAAGGAAATGATTTTACGTGGTTTCCTTCAGCAAATAGTTGCTCAATTAATTTTTTACTTTTTAATTTTTCTTCTTTTCCTAAAGTATAACTCATTTGTGTTAATCAAAAACCTAAACTAAGATTTTTTCTACAATTTTGGTGCTATTAATATTTGTCAATTTTTGATATCACAAATTAGTTTTGCTACTAATTTGTGCTTAACCACAAATGTAATGAATAAAAGATTTTAAAAAATTAAATTGAAAAGACTTTAATTAGTAAATTTGTGTGCAAACCATAATTATAACAGAATGTCACAAGATTTATTTCAAGCTCCGGATTATTATCAATTAGATGCATTATTAACCGAAGAGCATTTATTAGTAAGAGATGCCGCCAGAGAATGGGTAAAACGTTCAGTTTCTCCACTTATTGAAGAAGCTGCACAAGAAGCCAAATTCCCAACTTCAATTATTGCGGGTTTAGCTGAGATTGGAGCTTTTGGACCTTATATCCCTGAAGAATATGGTGGAGCAGGTTTAGATCAAATGAGTTATGGTTTAATTATGCAAGAAATTGAACGTGGCGATTCGGGAGTTAGATCTACAGCTTCTGTGCAATCTTCGTTAGTTATGTATCCAATTTGGAAATATGGAAACGAAGCACAGCGCAAAAAATACTTACCAAAATTAGCTACTGGAGAATTTATGGGTTGTTTTGGTTTAACGGAACCTAACCACGGATCAAATCCGAGCGGAATGGAAACCAAAATTAAAGATATGGGTGACCATTTTTTATTAAATGGAGCAAAAATGTGGATTTCAAATGCACCTTTTGCTGATATTGCTGTTGTTTGGGCTAAAAATGAGGAAGGGCGTATAAAAGGACTTATTGTTGAACGTGGCATGGAAGGGTTTACAACTCCAGAAACACATAATAAATGGAGTTTAAGAACGTCATCAACAGGAGAATTAATTTTTGATAATGTCAAAATTCCTAAAGAAAATATATTGCCAAATAAAGATGGTTTAGGTGCGCCTCTCGGTTGTTTAGATTCTGCACGTTATGGAATTGCTTGGGGTGCAATTGGAGCAGCAATGGATTGTTACGATACCGCATTACGCTATGCTAAAGAACGAATCCAATTTGATAAGCCAATTGCTGCAACACAATTGCAACAAAAAAAATTAGCTGAAATGATTACTGAAATCACCAAAGCTCAATTGCTAACATGGCGCTTAGGAACTTTAAAGAATGAAAATAAAGCAACTTCAGCTCAAATATCAATGGCAAAACGTAACAACGTAGATATGGCTTTAAAAATAGCTAGAGAAGCACGTCAGGTTCTTGGAGCTATGGGAATTACGGGTGAATATTCTATAATGCGCCACATGATGAATTTAGAAAGTGTAATTACTTATGAAGGAACACACGATATTCATTTATTAATTACAGGGTTAGATATTACTGGACATCAAGCTTTTAAGTAAAAACATGTTCACTTAAGCAAAAAGTGCTTTTAACTCAGTAGCTTCTTGAGGTTTCATTTTCCCGGAAAGAATTAAACTTAGTTGTTTTCTTCGTAATGCGCCTTCAAAACGTTCTTTTTCAAGAGCTGTTTCGGGTTGTATTTGTGGAACTCTTACTGGCGTACCAGTTGTGTCAACAGCAACAAATGTATAAATACCTTCATTTACCTTAGAACGTTCTTGAGATTCTCTATCTTCACTCCAAACATCTACATAAATTTCCATAGAAGATTTAAATGCACGAGAAACTTTTGCTTCTATGGTTACAACACTTCCAACAGGAACAACTTTATTAAAAGCCACATGGTTTACAGATGCTGTAACTACTATTCTTCTAGAATGTCTGCGTGCAGCAATACTGCAGGCTCTATCCATTCTAGCCAATAATTCACCTCCAAAAAGGTTTCCTAAAGGATTGGTTTCACCAGGTAAAACAATATCTGTAAGTATGGTTAATGATTCTTTAGATGCTTTAATCATGCCTTAAATTTTTGGCAAATATAACTCTATTTTATTAAAAAAAATGAGGATGTAAATGTTGAGTATTAATTGGTTTAATATTCTTTTACTAATAACCAAGCGTCTTTAGAAATGGTTCTTTTGATGTTGTTTAAAGTATTTATAGCTTCATTTTTAGAATTGCTACTTGCATAAGAAACTTGTGTTAAATTCCATTTATTAACACCTAAAATTTTAGCATTATACCCTTTTTCAACCAACTCGTTTAGTTTTTTTTCTGCATTTATAGGTTCTCTAAATGCCCCAGCAATAATATGGTAATTATAGGTTTGTTTGGTAACATTTAAAGTGATAGCAGGTAACGGATTAGCTATAACAAAAGTCGCTTCTTGTATGGTTTTTTCAAGTTGTTGTTGTTGCTGTTGGGCTTCAGCAACTAAATTATTGTATTCAATTTTTTGGTATTCATTCCAACCTAAAGTTCCTAAAGCAAAAAGAATAGCAGCACTTGCGGCATATTTAATAAAAGCAGGTGTTTTACTAGTATTTTCTTTTGTTGGTAAAACAGGAGCAATAGTTTCTAATTGTTTTACTTTTTGCTTGTATTCTATACGTTTTATTGCTGGTGAATTGTAAGAATTCAAACCAAAAGATGAAGTTAAATAATTAATTGTATTAGCAGGTTCAAAAATATAGTTTCCATTAGTGTTTATAGAAAAAGTTCCAATATTTTCAATTGAAAGTACTTCATTTTTTAATAGCTGTTCCCAAGATTCAACTTCTTTATAAATATTATCAAGCGCCTTTGAATAGGAAATATTTTCTGATGATGCAATATAATTTGCTAATAAACCATCGTTATTTTGCAAATTAGCATTAAAAGTTAGTTGCTTTGAAGGTGCATAAAATGTATGTGTAAAATGGTTCACTTTTGCAGAAATTTCGTTAGTTACAAAACCTCCAAAATTTGGAACAATTACACATTCGTACCTGTATAATAAATCGCTTATGTATGTTGCTAATGTCATTAAAACAAATATAACGGAAAACTGCACTAAAAATATAAGGAAAGACTAATTTTTATTAACAATAATTTTATATATTGAATTTCAAATTGTTAAAAGATGCTCGAAGAAGATTTATTGTATATTTTAGCCTTACAACGTGTAAAAGGAATAGGAGATATTAATGCAAAAAAGTTAATATCTCACTGTGGAAGTGCAAGAAATGTGCTAAAAGAGAAGCGACACGTTCTTCAAAAAATTAATGGAATAGGCGCTTTTACTTTGCAACATTTATTTGATAAAGGAAATTTAAAGGAAGCAGAAATTGAGCTGAAATACATTCAAAAAAATGATATTGAAACGTTTTATTTTGAAGATAAAAACTATCCTGATAAGTTAAAACATTGTATTGATGCTCCAATTTTAATTTTTAAAGAAGGAAATTTTAACCTCACAAAACAGCGAATAATTAGTATTGTTGGTACGCGAAAAATTACAAGCTACGGACGTGATTTCTGCGAAAAATTAATTTCAGATTTAAAACCTTACAACCCAATAATTGTTAGCGGTTTTGCTTATGGGGTAGATATTTGTGCACATAAAGCTGCTCTAAAAAACGAATTGCAAACTATTGCAGTATTGGCGCATGGTTTTGAAGAAATATATCCGAAATCTCATAAAAAACATGTTGCTGAAATCAATAAAAATGGTGGATTTATCACCGATTTTTGGCATAACGATGCTTTACAACGTGAAAATTTTTTAAAAAGAAATAGAATTGTAGCAGGTATTTCTGAAGCTACAATAATTATCGAATCTGCCGAAAAAGGAGGCTCTTTAGTAACTGCCGATATTGCAAATTCTTATAGTAGAGATGTTTTTGCTGTTCCTGGCAGAAGTACTGATAATTTCAGTAAAGGATGCAACGATTTAATTAAAAGAAATAAAGCTGCTATTTTAACTTCAGCAAAAGATTTGGTTGAAATGTTAAATTGGGATCTAGAAACTAAAAAAGAAACTGCAATACAAAAACAGTTGTTTGTAGATTTAGATGAAACTGAACAGCAGGTTTACGATTTTTTACTCAAGGATGGAAAAGAGCTGTTAGATATTATTTCGTTGAGTTGTAAATTGCCAGTTTATAAAACTATTACCATTTTATTTAACCTTGAAATGAAAGGTGTTGTAAAACCATTGCCTGGAAAAATGTTCGAGGCTATTTAACAATTTCTTTGGCTATAATTATAAATGGTATTCCTTCAATAATCCTTATTTTTGCCACTTATAAAATTAATATGATTGAAATACCAAAAAATGTAAAAGGACTTATTTTTGATTTAGATGGAACCATTGCAAACACCATGCAAAACCATTTTTTATCTTGGCGTGAAGCTCTGTCTCCTTTCGGAATAGATTTTACTGCGGAGTTGTTTAAATCTTTAACAGGAAAGCCTAGAGAAGCAACAATTTTAAAATTAAACGAACTGTTTGGAACTAAAATGGATCCTGCTACTGTTGGAAAAGTAAAAGGAGAAACTTTTAAAAAAATGGTACATCAAACACAAGAAATTTCTATTGTAGCAGATGTTGTTAGAAAATACCACAACGTTTTACCAATGTCTATTGGAACAGGAAGTACTAAAAATGGTGCTAAAAAAACATTAGAAGTAATTGAAATGTCTCATTTTTTTGATATTGTAATTACTTCAAATGATATTGAAAACCCAAAACCACATCCAGAAACTTTTTTAAAATGTGCAGCATTAATGCAAATTAATCCGACGGATTGTATAGTTTTTGAAGATGGAATTTTAGGAATGCAAGCCGCAGAAACTGCTGGGATGCAAGTTGTTGATGTTAACGAGTATTTTAAAATGGAGTTTACTGTTTAGTAAACTTATTTTAGATAGGTTTTAGGGAATTTATTTTTGAGTTTATTTCATTGTCGCAATAGCAGCTTCGGCACAGCGTTCTCCATCCATTGCAGCAGAAACAATACCGCCAGCATAACCACCACCTTCTCCACATGGAAATAATCCTTGTAATTCAGGGTGTTCTAAAGCAGTTGTTCTTGGTATATTTACAGGTGATGAGGTTCTGGATTCTACACCAATTACATTCGCTTCAGCTGTATAATAACCGTGCATTTTTCTTCCAAACTCAGCAAAACCTTTGCGCAATCTACCTCCAATTTGTTTTGGTAAAATAGAATGTAAAGTAGTCGATTTTAATCCAGGTTGATAAGAAGTTGGATTTAAAGTATCAGATAATCTTCCTTCAACAAAATCGGTTAAACGTTGCGCTGGAGCAGCTTGTGTTTTTCCACCAGCAACCCACGCTATTTTTTCTAAATCTTTTTGAAATTCGAGTCCTTTTAGTTCCCCAAATTGTTCGTATTTATATAAATCTTTTTCAGCATTAATTTCAACAACAATACCTGAATTGGCAAATAAATTATTTCTTTTTGAAGGAGACATTCCATTTACTACAACTTCGCCATTTGCAGTTGCTGCAGGCACAATAAATCCACCCGGACACATACAAAACGAATAAACGCCTCTACCATTTACCTGATGTACCAAACTATATGAAGCAGCTGGCAATAATTCATCTCTTTTTCCCTTACAATGGTATTGAATTGAATCAATAATTTCTTGAGGATGTTCTACACGAACTCCCATTGCAAAAGACTTAGATTTTATAGCAATATCTTTTCTTTTTAGTAAATAATAAATATCTCTGGCTGAATGTCCTGTTGCTAAAACTACAGCATTTACATCCATTTCATTACCATTTTGAAGCTGAATGGCTTTTAATTTATGGTCTTTTATGGTAAAATCTACAACCCGACTTTCAAAATGAATTTCGCCACCATGTTTTAAAATAGTTTCTCTAATATTTTTAACAACTTTAGGTAATTTGTTGGTTCCAATATGCGGATGAGCATCTACCAAAATTTGGTCAGTTGCTCCGTGAAAAACTAAATTTTCAAAAATTCTTCTAACATCTCCACGTTTTAAACTTCTAGTGTATAGTTTTCCGTCAGAATACGTTCCTGCACCGCCTTCACCAAAACAGTAATTCGAATCTTCATCAACTATATGAAATTGATTGATTGCACGTAAATCGCGTCTTCTATCGCGTACATTTTTTCCACGTTCTAAAACAATTGGTTTAAAACCTAACTCAATACAACGTAATGCGGCATACATTCCAGCAGGGCCAAAACCAATAATATGAATTTCTTTTGCAGAAGAAACATCCTTATAATCAAAAGTATATTCTGAAGTTTCTGGAAGTGGCTCATTAATATAAACAGCTAATTTATAATTAAAGATAATTGCAGCTTTTCTGGCGTCAATAGATTTACGCAATACTTTTACCGAAGTAATAGTATTGCTATTAATTTTTAACTGTTGTGCAGCTTTTTTCTTTAGAATACCCTCTTGGGTGGTTTCTTTAATTGGTACTCTAATTTGAATCTCTTTAACCATTGCGGCAAAATTAGTTAAAATTAATTCAATTTTGAATTAAAGCTTTTGAAATGCATTCTGCTTTAGCTGGAGGAAGTTTAAAACAATTCAAAAAAATGGCTTTAGCCAAAGAAATCACCTTCTAATCAAACTAAAATGCCCTTGTTTGTTGCGAATTTTTCCAGTTTTGTCTTTTAATTCAACAGTAAACCAATAATCGGTTGAAGGCAATTGTTTGCCATTGTACAAACCATTCCATCCTTCAATAGTTGGATTTATTTGTGCTATTAATTTTCCATATCTATCAAAAATATTGAGTGTAGAAGTTGGATAAAAATCTCGATTTATTCCAATAATATTCCAAGTATCATTATAACCATCGTTATTTGGTGTAAAGAATTTTGGATAGCCAATGATTGAAATTTCCAATGCTGCAGTTCCACAATTGTCAGTATCTCTTACATACAATGTATGAATTCCTGCAGGAACATTATCAAAAAATGGTGCATCTTGAAAAGGTCCAAATTCATCATTTAAGGAATATTCATAATCATCATCGCCTAAATTGTTATTGGCATCATTTATTGTAATTGAATTATTGCTGGAATCATCAACAATAATTAAATCGTCTAAATCAATAGTAGCAACATCAGATTTTTCAACAAAGATTGTGCGCGGTAAGGATTCACAACCCAAATTAGAAGTTGCAATAACAGTAAAAAAACCTCCTTCAAAAGTAGCATAGGAAGCCACATTACTTAAAAGATTTCCGTTGCTATCAAACCACTGATATGTATAATTATCCTGAGGATTTAAAGGTTCTAAAACTGTTGGAGGTGTATTTAAACATAATATTTGTTCTGGTAAAACTTCGAAACTCGGTAAAGGATTTACAACAAAATTTAAGTTTGTTGAAACGCTACAAACAGTATTTAGAGGGTTTTGTATAATAACTGTTACAGTTTGTGATGCTGTAAAAAATGGGTTCGGTAAAGGACTTGGCAGTGGATTGTTAACTGCATCAAAATAGAAAACTTCCATATTCGTTTGTCCTCCTAATAAACTTGACTCTATGTTTGAAGTGTTAAAATATGAAAAACCATCTGTAGTATCTTCTCCATCATCGCAAAGCGGTTCTATTGTTAAAGGATAAACTTCTGGTGCGTCATCTACAATAAATTCTAATGTTGTTTCATCAGAACAAGCGGGATTTATGGTAGAATTATTGTTTTCAACTTTTATGGTAATTGTCTGACTTTTAGTTAAAAACAGGTTTGGTAACGGACTTGGTAATGCGTTTCCATTTTCATCAAAATAACTAATTGTAATACTGGTTTGTCCGTTTCTTATCGTTGTATCTATGTTTGAAACATCAAAAGGGAAAAAGCCATCTTGGTCATCATCGCACATACGTTCAATAGTAACTGGATTTGCAACTGGAAGTTTTTCAACATGTAACGTAATTACGTGGTTTAAACCCAAACAAGCATTTACATCGTCACTGTCAATTCTAATATATATTTTTTGTTCCCAAGGTGTTGTGTTTTTATAGTTTGAAATATCTGGAATGGCATTTATTTCGGATAATGCATCCTCTAAATTTTCAAAATAACTAATTCTTACTTCTTGTGAAGAAAATACGGGTTTTGTAGCAATTAATTGTTGTGTTGCATCACTAAAATTAAAAAAAGTACGTCCATCTTGATTGTTTGAAGGATACTCTTCACACAAATAATAATCTAAATGAAAATCGCTTGGGATTTGAGTTGCACCCACTTTTAAATTAATTTTTGCAGAGCGTTCGCAACCATTTATAGTTTTAACTTTTACATAAACAGCACTATTAATAACACT
>NZ_JBFLKT010000131.1:0-12439 GCF_040883305.1 Lutibacter sp. | reverse complement strand
CTAACTTAAATAGATGATAGCGTGTGACATTAAGAATAAAAAAGCTCTTATATTTCTATAAGAGCTTGATATTCAGTGTGACCTCGACAGGATTCAATCCTGTAACCTCTTGAGCCGTAATCAAGTGCGCTATTCAGTTGCGCCACGAGGCCTTTTTGCGGGTGCAAATATAGTACTTTTTAATTATTTACAAACTATTTTTTGTAACAAAATAACGCCAACCAATAATTGCTAGCTGCCACTTTTTAGCATTTGCCATATCCAATCTTTTTTTTGTAAAACTAGGAAATAAAACCTTATTCATTTTAGCAACCAATTTAAAAAGTTGTTTTTTCATAATGCAAAAGTACATAAAAAAGAAATCCCACAAAATAGTGGGAAAGCTTCTTAGTTGATTTTTAAATGAATTTAAAACTTCTTTAGCATAAATCCTCTAAAAATAGTTGTTTTAATAATGCTTTATAGGTTAAATAAATAATTAATAATAGACATTATTAAAGCTGTTAAAAATACAAAAATTGATAGCATAAATCTTTATTTTAAGGTTAATAAATGGTGTGTGGATTAATTGTTAAAAGAAGATATGAAGATTATTAAGTTACTTGCAACAATTTACAACACTATTTATATAAATACCTTTCAATTATAAACTAGAATATGCTTTTAGTTTATCATTTTTATTCTATTACTACAAATTAGTTTCAATTAACAATTAATATTTAGATATTAAAACAATTTTGTAAGTAAGTAAAGCTACTTTTTCAACCCAAACTTAAATGTTAAGGGGTTTATATGATCTCAAGTTACCAAAAGAATGATTTCAATTTTTTTAATAAAAAAAAACCTCTTTTCTAAAACTTAGAAAAGAGGTTTTAAAACTTGCGCTAAATTATTCTTTCAGTGTAATTACTATAACACCATTTTTACCTTTTTCTCCATATTTTTCAATAGCAGCTTCACCTTTTAAAACATTTACTGCTTTAATAGTGTTTGGTTCTATACTTTCCATTTCTTTTGCCGTAATTTCTTTTTTATCTAAAACATACAACGGTTGTTCCTTTGAAGAGTTGAACTTAATTATCTTTTGTGATTTTACAACTTTGTCTTTTTTCCCTTTTTCATCACTTTTAATAATATAGACATGTTCACTTGCATCTATTGCTTCATCTGAGTCATCTTCTAAAATTAACGTTGTTTTTTCATCATCATCAGAAATAAAAACACTGTTCACTTTAACCTTATAATCTTCTTTGTTGTCTCCTATTTCAATTACTTCCACTTCCAAATGGTTATCATCATCTTTATGTAAAATAATCACGTTGCCGTTTACTGAAATCGTGTCGTTATCCTTTTTGGAAACCCAGACATTTTTCTTTTCTTTAATTTTCCCAATGTTTTTTTTATGCATAAAATGGATATCTTCTTCCACTTCTTCAATGGCGTCTCCAATATTAATTTTATCAATTTCAGAATTATAAGAAATAATTATAGGTGAAATAGGCTCATCACTTTTTCTCATAAAAACCGTTGAATTCGATTTATATTTTGAAGTTATTTTAATTGCAATAATCTCATTTTTACTATTCCTTTTTATGCCTTTAAACAAAATATCTGCATCAAATTCCTTTTTAAAAAAAGCTGCTTCCTTTTTTAACGTTTCATCCTTAGAATCCTTATCCAATTGTAATTTAACTTCAAGTTTATCTACGTTTTCAATCTTCAAAAGTTTTTTTTCCTGAGCTATTGTTTTAGTATTAAAAACTGCGATAAAAGCAACTAAAACAGGAACTAATAATGCGAATTTCCACTGTTTTTTATTTTGATATTGATTTTTTTGTAACATAATAATACGTTTTTTAATTAATGAATTGTAAAAATTGTTTGTTATTTCCGGACAATAGTTTGTATAGCAAGTTTTTAATAATGTAATTTGATATTGTTTTTTATTTTCTGCAAATTCTAATGCAAATCTATCTGCTAAAAACTCTAAGTTTTGTTGTACAGCCTTTTTATAAAGCCAAACAAACGGATTAAACCATAAACATATTACCAATAAATGTGTTAAAATAGTATCAACCGAGTGCCATTGGGCTGCATGTGCTTTTTCATGATTAATTATAAGTAAAAGTTCATTTTCTGAAAATTGATTTTTATTGTAAATAATTATATTGAAAAATGAAAATGGTGAAGTGTTCTTAGTTGTTTCAACAAAATAATAGGCTCCCATTTTTCTTAAAGTGTGTGTTCTAATTAAACGAATTAAGGATGCTATTTGAATGAAAAATTTAATACTAAAGAAAAGTACACCTAGCCCATAAACCCCAATTAAAATTTGTGTCCAGTCTATTTTATAAATTTCAACAGCATTGTTTAAATTTCCTTCACTTAAAGCTAAAGAATTAACCGTTGAAGTTATTGCATCTACATAAATTGGTATTTCTATTAATGGCAGCATTAGTGCAATTATAAGTCCGACTAAAAAATAATATCGAATAGATTTAAAGTAGGGCTCCTTTTGTAATACAAATTGATAAAACAACAAGAGTATTACCACCAAACCACTTGATTTTAAAAGAAAGTCCATACCTAATCTTTTTTATTTTCAATAATTTTAATAATCTCTTTTAATTCTTCAACACTTATTTTTTCTTCTTTAGCAAAAAATGAAACCACATTTTTATAAGAATTTTCAAAATAATTATTAATTGCGTTAGAAAAATATTTTTTTCTATAATCTTCTTTTGAAATATTTGGAGCATACCTATGCGTATTACCGAAAGTTTCGTGTTTAACAAAACCTTTGTCTTCCATTTTTCTAATTACTGTAGAAACAGTATTGTAATGCGGTTTTGGCTTTGGTAAATCTGCTACAACATCCTTTACGAAGGCTTTTTCAAGCTTCCATAAAACTTGCATAATTTCTTCTTCTTTGTTGGTGAGTTTTTCCATTTATAATTAATTTGAAATCAAATATAAACTATTTTTATAGTTACACAACTAAAAAAATAGTTATTTAACTAAACTTTAAGTTTTGAAATTTTTAAAACTTCATTTAATACGATTATAATTCTATTATATTTGCACAAATATTTTTTTATGAATTTACTGTTTATAGCAATTGGCTTGGTTTTATTAATTCTAGGAGGAAATTGGCTGTTAAAATCTGCTGTGGGCTTTTCTTTAAGGTTGCAAATACCAAAAATTATAATTGGTATGACAGTTGTTTCATTTGCTACTTCCGCGCCAGAATTAATTGTAAGTATCAAATCTGCTTTAGATGGCCATGCTGATCTTGCATTAGGAAATGTAATTGGTTCAAATATTGCTAATTTAGGATTAGTGCTAGCCATAACTATTTTAATTTCAACAATTAGCGTTGAAAAGAGTTTTTACAAAACCGATTGGCCAGTTATGATTATAGCATCATTCTTACTTTACGGCTTTATTGCTTTTGACGGTGTTTTGGTTAGGTATGAAGGTGTTATTTTATTCTCCATGCTAATTGTATTTCTAATATATTTATTAAGGTTTCAAAAAAAACCTGCTGTTGTTGATGAATTACCTGAAGATGATGTAGAATTACAGCTCTATAAAAATGTATTATTTTTAACAATTGGAGGTGTTGCTCTTTGGGGTGGTTCTGAATTATTAATTGAAGGTGCTATTGGCATGGCAACTAAATTTAATGTTAGCGAGCGTGTAATTGGAATTACAATTGTATCTATTGGTACAAGTATTCCGGAATTAGCTGCTTCTGTTATTGCAATATTAAAAAAGGAAAAAGCAATCTCTTTAGGAAATTTAATAGGATCCAATGTCTTTAATATTTTAGCTGTTTTAGGTTTGACTTCTATAATTACACCTATTACAGTAAAGGATCAAGGATTATTAACTAGTGATATTTATTGGATGCTTGGTATTTCATTATTAATTTTCCCTTTAGTATTTGCGCCAGTTAGAATGAAATTAAGTTGGAAAGAAGGTCTTATTTTAATTGCTTTATATGGTGGTTTTATTTATAAAATGATTGCTTAGAAATAGCAAAAAACACAGTATTTAACTATTTAAGAATGAAGCCGATGGGTACAGTATTTATCTTATAAAAAGATAGCTTTGCTTTATTTACAATAAAGCAAAGCTATTTAGCACAATATTTTTTATCTTAAAACTAGTCGTTATTACAAATAAAATATTAGAAAAAGTATTGGAAATAAAATCCCTAATGCAGCATAAATACCACCTCTTCCTGTAATTCCTTTTTTACCTTTTACCATAAAAAAGGAGGTAATTGCAAATAATATTAGAGCTCCTGCAAAAATATCTGAAAACCACATCCAAATTTTGTTTGGATTGTAATGAAGATAATTTACCTCATAAAAAACTGGTCGCTTTTTCAAATATTCAGCATACCCCTTTCCATTACTTACATTTACTACAATGGAAGAGCCACCTTTTAAAAATATTTTTAATTGATTTTCGTTTCTATAATAGTGTTTTTTATAATTTTCTCGTTTATCTACTTCATCTAATAATTTTAATACATTTTCTTTAATAGTATTACTTTTTTCTAAATTAATAGCTGTAGAAAAGTTATTAACTTCAACAGAATAATTAGGGTTCCAATCACTCATATGATTTAAAGCAATACCCGATAAGCCATAAATTAAAGTAGTTCCAATAAAAAAATAGCCAATATCTCTATGAAGTATCCTACTCCATTTACGCAATTGTTTCATCTAACAATATTTATTCTGTAACTACAGCTACTTCCTTGTGTGAAACATATTGTAAGGAATAATTCGAAATATGATCAATTCCTTCCTTTTTCATTTTATCTCTGTATTCTTGAAGGTGTTTCTTTTTGGTATTAAATTGCTCATCGTTTGAAGCTCCTTCGGAATGACTTTTAATATTATCTTCTTCCATTTTTAAAAGATACCCTTCATCTATTCTTTCTTCTAGAACAACTCCAACTAATTTAATTTCACTTCCCATTAAAGCTTCATCAAAGCGTTCGTCAGAAACTACATGAGCATCGCCTTCATCAGTTACTAATAAAATCTTTTTTCCACCATGTTTACAAACGTGGTCAACAATACCAGTTACTTGAATCTCTTTTCCTATAAATTCACCAGCTTTTGTGCCAAATTCACCTAATGTTACCATTGGAGTTTCTATAACTTCCACAGTTTTTTCTTCATTTTGGACTTCTACTTTTTTATCTGATTTACAAGAAAAAGTAAAGATACCAACTGCCAATACTAATAAAATTTTTTTCATTCCTATATTTTTTGAATTAATTAAGCGTATTTGAAAATACGACCACTAATTTAAAATTGTTTAATATTAAATTATATGATTAAAATCAGTATAAGTAAAATAGTTGTGTTACTTAAGTTGCTTTATAAGGTTAATTTACAGCAGTTTAACTTATTGCAAATAAAAAAACCACCTTTATTTTAGAAAAGACGGTTTTAAAGTTGTTCAAAAAAAATTACTACATTTAGCTACATAGCTGGTAAATCACCATCTCCTTTTGTAGGCAAATTACTATAACCCGTCAAAAATTCATCAACTTTCCTAGCAGCTTCTCTTCCTTCTGAAATTGCCCAAACTATTAAACTTTGACCTCTACGCATATCTCCTGCTGTAAATATATTAGGAATATTAGTTTGGTAATCTTTGGTAGTTGCTTTGTAATTACTTCTAAAATCGGTTTCAATTCCCAATTGATCACTTAAAGTAGCTTCTGGTCCCGTAAAACCTAAAGCTAATAAAGCTAAGTCACAAGGCCATGTTTTTTCAGTTCCTTCAATTTCAATTAATTCTGGTCTTTGACCTGGAACCATTTTCCATTCTACATTTATAGTTTTTAAAGCTGTTAATTCACCTTTTTCGTTTGTAATAAATTCCTTTGTATTAATTAGCCAGTTTCTATCGCAACCTTCTTTATGTGAAGAAGATGTTTTTAACTGTAAAGGCCAATAAGGCCAAGGTGTAGAAGGACTTCTTTGACCAGGAGGTTTTGGCATAATTTCAAAATTTGTTACAGATTTTGCTCCGTGACGATTTGAAGTTCCAACACAATCTGAACCTGTATCTCCACCTCCAATTACAATTACATTTTTATCCGTAGCGAATACTTGATCTTTTATTTTTTCACCAAAAACAACTTTAGTTTGTTGGGTTAAAAAATCCATAGCTTGCACAACATCTTTATGATCTCCACCTTTAATTGGCAAACCTCTTTTTTGAGAAGCTCCACCGCATAAAACAATGGCATCAAAGTTTTTCAACTTTTCAACAGAATAATTAACACCAACATGAACATTGGTTTTAAATACTATACCTTCTTTTTGAAGAATGTCTATTCTTCGATCTATAATCCCTTTTTCTAGTTTAAAATTAGGAATTCCATAACGTAATAAACCACCCACTCTATCATCTCTTTCAAAAACAGTTACGTTATGTCCTGCTCTGTTTAATTGCTGAGCAGCTGCTAATCCTGCCGGGCCTGAACCTACAACAGCAATTTTTTTATCAGTCCTTTTATTTGGAATTTGAGGAAGTATCCAACCTTCTTTAAATGCTCTTTCAACAATACTTTTTTCAATATTTTCTATTGAAACAGGATCGTCAATGATACCTAACACACAGGCTTGCTCGCACGGAGCAGGACATAACCTTCCTGTAAATTCAGGAAAATTATTTGTTGAATGTAATATCCAAGAAGCTTTTTTCCATTCACCTTGATGTACCATATGGTTAAAATCTGGAATTAAATTCCCAAGTGGACAACCACTATGACAAAATGGAATTCCGCAATCCATACATCTTGATCCTTGTTTTGTAATTTCAGCCTGGTCTAATGGTTGTGTAAACTCGCTATAATGAGTTACACGTTCTTTAACTGGCTTATATGTTTCGTCTTTTCTTTCGAATTCTTTAAATCCTGTTACTTTTCCCATAATTCTTATGCTGTTAATTCTTCAACCATTGGTTCTTCAGTTTCTAAACGTTTTAATGCACGTTTATATTCAATAGGCATAACTTTTACAAAGTTGCCTAAACTGTTTTCCCAATCTTTTAATAATTCTTTACCTCTGGTACTGTTTGTATATAATACGTGTTTTTCAATAAGAGCTTTTAATTCAGCAGCATCTTCTTTTTCTATTTGCTCAAACTCAATAGTTTCTGTATTACACAACCCGTTTGTAAATGTATCTTTTGGATTGTAAACATAAGCAATACCACCGCTCATACCAGCAGCAAAATTTCTACCAGTACCACCTAATACAACAACTTTACCCCCTGTCATATATTCACAACAGTGATCACCAACTCCTTCTACAACAGCTGTTGCTCCAGAGTTTCTAACTGCAAAACGTTCTCCTGCGATACCGTTTATATAAGCTTCACCCTTAACAGCACCAAATAAACAAACGTTACCAATTATAATATTGTCTTCAGCTATAAAATCAGCTTTTTCAGGTTTTTTAATGATTAGTTTTGCTCCAGATAAACCTTTTCCTAAATAATCATTTGTATTTCCATCTATCGTAAAGGTTAATCCTGACGCTCCAAATGCCCCAAAACTTTGCCCGGCGGATCCTGTAAAGTTTATATTTAAAGTATCTTCAGGCAACCCTAAATGACCATATATTTTAGATATTTCGTTACTTACAATTGCACCTGTAGAACGATTTATATTTGTTATTGGATAATTTAAAATAGTTTTTTCTTTTCTATAAATTGCTCTATGTGAATCTTTTAACAATTTAAAATCTAAAACATTTTCTAATTCGTGATCTTGTTTTTCAGTATTTTTTAAAGGCATTTTACTATAACCTTTTGGTCTGTATAAAATTGAAGATAAATCTAAACCTTTTGCCTTATAATGTTTAATTGCCTTATTTGAATCAATTTTTTGAGTTTGACCAATCATTTCATCCATTGTTCTAAAACCAAGTTGTGCCATAATTGCTCTTAACTCTTCTGCAACATAATAGAAGAAATTAATTACGTGTTCTGGTGTACCTTTAAAGTTTTTACGCAATTCTTTATCTTGAGTTGCAATACCAACAGGACAGGTATTTAAATGACATTTACGCATCATAATACATCCAGAAGCAACTAAAGGAGCAGTTGCAAAACCAAATTCTTCAGCACCTAAAAGTGCAGCTATGGCAACATCTCGACCAGTCTTTAATTGTCCGTCACATTCTACAACAATTCTACTTCTTAAATTGTTTAAAACTAAGGTTTGTTGTGCTTCGGCCAAACCTAATTCCCAAGGTAAACCTGCGTGTTTTAATGATGTTAATGGAGAAGCCCCAGTTCCACCATCGTAACCCGCAATTAAAACCACATCTGCTTTTGCTTTTGCAACACCAGCTGCAATGGTACCAACTCCAACTTCTGAAACTAATTTCACATTAATTCGAGCTTCTCTATTGGCATTTTTCAGATCAAAAATTAATTGAGCTAAATCTTCAATTGAATAAATATCGTGATGCGGAGGAGGAGAAATTAACCCAACAAAAGGAGTTGAATTTCTTGCTTCTGCAATCCATGGTAAGACTTTTTCACCAGGTAATTGACCACCTTCACCAGGTTTAGCTCCTTGCGCCATTTTAATCTGAATCTCTTCAGCATTTGTTAAATAATGCGAAGTAACTCCAAAACGACCTGAAGCTACCTGCTTAATAGCAGAGTTTCTACTGTCACCATTAATATCTTTTTGAAAACGTCTTCTATCCTCTCCTCCTTCACCTGAATTGGATTTCCCTCCAATACGATTCATTGCAATAGCAAGATTTTCGTGCGCTTCTCTGGAAATTGAGCCATAAGACATTGCTCCAGTTTTAAAACGTTTTACAATATCAGTCCAAGGTTCAACTTCATCAATTGAAATAGGATCGTAATTATTAAACTCGAACAAACCTCTAATTGTCATTAAATGTTCCGATTGTTCGTTTACAGCTTTAGCATACACATTATAACTATCCTGATCGCTTAATCGAACCGCTTGCTGTAATTTAGCAACGGTAGTTGGATTAAACATATGTCTTTCTCCGCCTCTTCTCCAACGATAATGACCTCCAATATTTAAACCTAACCTGTTCTTTATAAGTGTTTTAGGATATGCATAATTGTAACGCGCAGAAATTTCTTTTTCAATTTCATACAAACCAACACCTTCAATTCTCGAAGCTGTAAAAGGGAAATATTTTTCAACAAATTTAGAGTTGAAACCAACAATTTCAAAAATTTGCGAACCTCGGTAAGAATGTAATGTCGAGATTCCAATTTTATTCATGATTTTTAAAATTCCTTTACCAATTGCTTTGTTAAAATTATCAACAGCTTTTTGTTCATCCAATCCTGTTATAAAACCTTCTTTTACTTGTAAACGAATAATTTCATTAACCATATACGGATTAATGGCACTTGCTCCATAACCAAATAAAGTTGCAAATTGATGTGGTTCACGTGGTTCAGCAGATTCAATTACAATATCAAAATAAGAACGTTTGCGCAACCTATTTAATTCGTGATGTACAAAAGAACAAGCCAATAACGCCGGAATAGGAGCCATTTCTTCATTCGCACCTCTATCGGATAAAATAATTATATTATTTCTAGCATCTACAGCTTTAGAAACTTGCTTAATTATAGCTTCTAAAGCATCTTCTAAGCCATTAACCCCTTTCTCTTTTTGGTATAACATTGCTATGGTAATAGCTTTAAAATCTCTACCAATTTTAATATTTCTTATTTTTTCTAAATCATTGTTTGAAATCACAGGATTTTGAATCCTCAATTTTTTACATTGCCGTTTAGTAATACTGAAAATATTTCTGTCTTTTCCCAAAGCAAGACTAATATCTGTAACAATTTCTTCTCTAATTCCATCTAATGGTGGATTGGTAACTTGAGCGAATAATTGTTTAAAATAATTAGAAATAAGCTGTGGTCGGTCTGATAAAACAGCTAAAGGTGTATCGATCCCCATAGATCCTAAAGCTTCTTTACCTTTTTGAGCCATTGGTGTTATTACCTCTTGAATATCTTCAATAGTATAATTGTATAAACGAGAACGCGTTTTAATATCTAAGGTTTCAATTGGACAATCTTCGTTTGTGTTAGGAACATCTTTTAAGTCAATTCTTGTTTCATCTAACCATTCTTTATAAGGTCTTTCAGAAACAATTTTTGCTTTTATTTCTTCATCATTAATAATTCTTCCTTCATTCATATCAACCAAGAACATTTTTCCTGGTTCTAATCTACCATGTTTTTCAACATCTTCTGGAGCAATATCAACAACTCCAATTTCCGAAGACATAATTAATTTTCCACTTTTGGTAACGGTATATCTTGAAGGTCGCAACCCATTTCTATCTAACAATGCGCCAATATAATCACCATCAGTAAAAGGAACTGATGCTGGTCCATCCCAAGGTTCCATTAAACAGGCGTTGTATTCATAAAAAGCTTTACGTTCATCAGACATAGTTTCATGTTTCTCCCAAGCTTCAGGAATGAGCATCATCATAACTTCTGGCAAAGATCTTCCGCTTAAAGAAAGTAATTCAACAACCATATCCATAGATGCAGAATCCGATTTTCCTGGTAAAATAATAGGAAATAATCTATCTATATCGTCTCCAAAGAGTTTGCTTCTCATAATTTCTTCTCGCACGCGCATTCTACTAACATTACCTCTTAACGTATTAATTTCTCCATTCTGACACATAAATCTAAAAGGTTGTGCTAACTCCCAAGAAGGCATTGTGTTTGTTGAAAAACGTTGATGAACAAGGGCAAGTCTGGTTACCAAATCTGGCTGTTGTAAATCGGTATAATAAGGACCAATATCTTCTGGCATTATGATACCTTTATATATTAAGGTAGTGTTTGATAAACTTGAAACGTAAAAATAGGAAGCTTCGGACATTTTAGAAGCCGCAATTGTATGTTCTGCTATTTTACGAGCAGCATACAACTTTGCTTTAAAATTAAGTTCTTTTATAATAGTGCCTTTACCAATAAAAACTTGTTCTATAGTTGGTTCAGAATTTAAAGCTATTTCACCCAGCTGTGAGGAATCAACGGGAACACTTCTCCATCCTAATATTTTTAATCCTTGGTTTATAAGTTCTTGTTCAAATGTTTCTTTACAAAACCTATATTGATTGTTGTTTTTAGGGAAAAATACCATTCCTACAGCATAGTCTCTTTGCTTCGGTAACTCAAAATCACAAACTCTTTGAAAATACTTATGTGGAATATCAATTAATAGACCAGCGCCATCTCCAGTTTTACCATCTGAGCTCACTCCTCCACGATGTTCAAGTTTAACTAAAATCTCAAGTGCATCATGTATAATTTGATTTGTTTTTTGTCCTTTTAAATTACAAATAAAACCAGCTCCACAGTTCTCATGTTCAAATTCTGGCAAGTATAATCCTTGTTTTATCATATAAAAAATTATTATTATCGAATAGTTACAAAAATAGACAAAAAAGGCTTTTAAATATTTTATATATACGAAAACGTTGTAATTATCATAATAAAACAAATCAAACGTTGAAAATAATTAAAATCACTTTTTAAGCTTTAAATATTAAGAAATTGTTAAGTTTAATTTTCTTTATAATGAAGTAAATTTTATAAAAACGTCAGGTTTGTGTTTTTACCTTCATTTAAATTTAAAAAAAATAAAAATTTTAAAATTTGAAATATTACGCTAAAAAGGTATATTTATGCAAAATTAATATATATGAACATTGAATGCTGCCCAAATTGTGGTTCTAAAAGTTATGTTAAGAGCGGAATAGTAAAAGAAAGACAACGTTATAAGTGTAAAAAGTGCAACTATTATTTTACCGTAAATAAAATTGGTAAACAAATAGACTCTTATTATGTAAATAAAGCTTTACAATTATATTTGGAAGGGTTAAGTTATAGAGAAATTGAGCGTATTTTAGGAATTTCGCACGTAAGCATTATTAATTGGGTAAAAAAATATAATATCAAACGTCCTTATAGCTTTGAATATCATTCAACTTACAAAATTTTAAATGCTCAGGAATTGGCAAAATACTTTTCTGAAAACAAAAACTTAATTGGTGCTGGAGTTATTGTTACTGAGTTAGGTGATAAATATATGCTAATAAGATGGGAGCGTTTTAAAGATTAGCTATACTAGTTAACATAAATATATATTTAATTTTATTTAAAACCTATTTCTTTTCATATTGTAAGGGTTAAAAATTATTTTTTTAATACTCTAATAAATTAACCAAACTTATATTTATGAAAAAACAACTATTGGTATTGTTAATAGCATCAATTGCATTAACAAACTTAGGTTACAGTCAGTCCGATGGGGCAGACAAAAAATTTGGTATTAATTGGAGTGGCTTTGTAAAGG
>NZ_JBFLKT010000130.1:0-8210 GCF_040883305.1 Lutibacter sp. | reverse complement strand
CAACCAAGCGAACATCTTTAAACACTTCAGTTACAAATAATAAGTATTGATTTCCTTTAAAAAAAGATCTCACATATGAATCTTGCCAATCCTCTTTCTGAACAGCTTTATTTACTTTTAAGATATTTTGATTGATAATTTTCATTTTTTCAGCTTCATCCATAGTGTCTTCTACACCCATAAAAACCGCATCAGTTACGTCATCAATTCTTTTAATAAAAGTGGCTGTTAACGTTTCGTTTGGCAACTCTTCACTATAATTCATTGCCCAAAAACCATCTTTTAAATAATCGTTTTCAACAGAAGAATGTGATTGAATTACACCATAACCACAATGGTGGTTTGTTAATAATAGTCCGTTTGGAGAAATAATCTCTGAAGTACAACCTCCTCCAAAATGAGCAATCGCATCTTTTAAACTTGAATTATTTACATCATAAATATCTTTTACAGACATTTTCATTCCTAACTGTGCCATTTCTTCGGCATTCATTCCTTCTAATAATGAAGGAATCCACATTCCACCTTGAATATCTCGGGTATCCTGAACTACTGGTGTTGCAACTTGCTCAACAACCTGTGCTGTTTCTTTTGTTGTTTCTTGTACTGTTTTACAAGAAATTGTTAATAGCGCTACTATTAAATAGAGTTTAATGTATTTCATTGGTTTGCTGTTTATATTTAAATTATTATTTCTTTTTTGGATGTACTAAAGTCATTTCATCAATTAAGTTTTTCGCACCTGCATATTTATCAACAATGAATAATACGTAGCGAATATCTACCATAATATTTCTACAAATATCTGCATCGTAGTTATAATCGCTCATGGTTCCTTCCCAAACTCTGTCGAAATTTAAACCGATTAAGTTTCCGTGCGCATCAATTGCCGGGCTACCAGAATTACCACCAGTAGTATGATTTGTTCCAATAAAATTTACTGGCATTTTACCATTTTCTGCATAATCGCCAAAATCTTTAGCATTGTATAAATCTTGAAGCTTTTGAGGTACATCAAACTCATAATCATTCGGAACAAATTTTTCCATAACACCTTCCAGATAGGTTGTTGTGTTGTAATAAACGCCATCTCTAGGTTCATAACCATTTACTTGTCCGTAAGTTACACGTAATGTGCTATTTGCATCTGGGAAGAAGCGCTTATCAGGGAAAACGTCCATCAAACCTTTCATATATTGTTTTTGAACCGCTACCAATTGTTGATTTAACTCTTGAAATTTAGGTTCAATCTTTGTATAAAAAGTTGTGTGAAATTCTTTTCCAAATTGATACGCAGTATCTTCATTTAATTTTTTAATTGCTTCTTCGGGAGTACCAGTTAATAATTCTTTTGCTCCTTCCAAAGTTATTAATTTAGAAGTACTATAAATGGTGTTTGCTAAATCTGTAAAATTAACACCTTCTAAATTTGAAGGACTGTATGCTTTTGGTGATTTTTTAGCGTATAACGCAATTAATTTTTCAAAAACAGGTTTATCAACCTTTGCACTGTAATTTTTAAAAGTACCTTCTAATCTGTTTAAAATAGCATTTTTAGCATTTTCAAAACCTTGCTCGCCCCCTCTTAAATACGCTTGCTCTATTTGAAAAGCTCTAAATGTAATCCCTAATAATTCTACATTTCTATAAGCAACTTCCATCCAATAATCTCGTGCTAAAGAAACACTTTCAATTTCTTTATATAATCTTTCAAAATCTGCTAATAATGTTGAATAGCCAACTAAATCTTTCGCTTCAACTATTTTAGAAAACTCATCTTCTAACTCTTTTTTCTTCGCAACTGCTTTCGATTTTTTAAGACCTTGACTTTCTCCAATCCATTTTTTCCAATAATTTGCCGTTGAAGCATATTTTGAAGCATATTTAATTTTCACTGCTGGATCCGTACGCATATAAGAATCTATAATTTTTAATGCATTTTCACGAATTTCAATTTTAGCAGGATTCAAAACATTTACAATTTGATCTACAGCAACTGCTGGTAAATACTCGTTTGTACTCCCTGGAAAACCAAATACCAACGTAAAATCTCCTTCTTCAACTCCATCTAAAGATACTGGCAAATGATGTTTTGGTGTATAAGGCACATTATCTTCAGAATATGCTGCTGGTTTATTATTTGCATCAGCATATATTCTAAATAATGAAAAATCTCCAGTATGTCTTGGCCACATCCAGTTATCTGTATCTGCTCCAAATTTACCAATTGATGATGGTGGTGCACCAACCAAACGAACATCATTAAATTCTTCTGTTACAAACAATAAGTATTGATTGCCTTTATAAAAAGCTCTAATCTTAGAATCTTGCCAAGCTTCCTTTTCAACAGCTTTATTCACTTTTAAAATATTCTGATTGATTAACTTCATTTTAGCAGCTTCATCCATTTCATCTGTAACACCTGCAAAAACTGCGTCTGTAACATCGTCAATTCTTTTTATAAAAGTAACCGACATATTCGGGTTTGCTAATTCTTCATCGTAACTCTTTGCCCAAAAACCATCTTTTAAATAATCGTGCTCAACAGATGAATGTGACTGAATTGCACCATACCCACAATGATGATTTGTTAATAACAATCCGTTTGGTGAAATAATTTCTGAAGTACATCCACCGTTAAAATGCACAATAGCATCTTTTAAACTTGAATTGTTTACATCGTAGATATCTTTAGCAGTTAATTTACTACCAAGCATTTGCATTTCGGTTTCATTAACACCTTCTAATAATGAAGGAATCCACATTCCACCTTGAATTTCACGGGTATCAACGACCGTTTCAGTTGGAGTAATACTAATTACTGTATCTGTTGTTTCTTGAACAGTTTTACAAGAAACTATCAATAAAGCTAATAGAAAATAGAGTTTTATATATTTCATGAGTTTAAATAATTTTTTGAAGGGTCACATGCTGTTCGCTATTTATAATTTTAGTAAATAATAAACTATTTAGCACGCTCGGTTCATTTGGTTAATTTTTAATCCTACAAATATAGGAAACCAAATATTCATTTTTTATGAATAAACTCATAAAAATTGTTAAATTAGCCGAAATTGAAAATTTACGTATGGATACTACACCCTTTTTTACAGAAGACACAATTGTTTTCGGAATTTTAATGTTAACACTTGGTTTTGTTTTTTACACATCAACAACTGATAATAAATTTTGGAAAAAGTTTTATAAATATATTCCCGCCTTATTAATGGCGTACATGATGCCTGCTTTTTTTACCACAACAGGTATTATTTCACCAGAATGGCAAACAGTAAATGAAATTGGTGAAATAACCAAACATAAATCTCAATTGTACTATGTTGCGAGTCGGTTTTTATTACCCGCAGCATTGGTTTTAATGACATTAAGTATAGATTTAAAAGCTGTTTTTAATTTAGGCCCTAAAGCCCTAATAATGTTTTTAACAGGTACCGCTGGAATTATAATTGGTGGACCACTTGCTATTTTATTAGTTTCAATTGTTTCTCCGGAAACTGTTGGTGGCGCTGGACCAGATGCTGTTTGGAGAGGTTTAGCGACCTTGGCTGGAAGTTGGATTGGTGGTGGCGCAAACCAAGCTGCAATGCTTGAAATTTATCAGTTTAATACAAAAAATTACGCCAGTTTTGTAATTGTAGATATTGTAGTTGCAAATATATGGATGGCTATTTTATTATTAGGAATTGGAAAATCGGATAAAATTGATAAATGGTTAAAAGCAGATACATCTGCTATTGAAACCTTAAAAAAGAAAGTCTCTAGTTATTCTTCAAAAAATAGTAGAAATCCTTCATTAGCAGATTTTATGGTTATTTTAGGAATTGCTTTTGTTGTAGTTGGATTGTCACATTGGGGAGCAAATAGTATTTCAAACTTTTTAAGTGCAAATTTTGAATCTGTTAGCGACAAAACTTCAGCAATGTCATCCTTTGGATCTCAATTTTTCTGGATGATTACAATTGCAACCGCTTTAGGAATACTATTATCTTTTACAAGATTAAAACAATATGAAGGAGCTGGAGCAAGTAAAATAGGAAGTGTATTTATTTACATTTTGGTAGCTTCAATTGGTATGAAAATGGATTTAACACAAATATTAGACAATCCGGGATTAATTGTTGTGGGACTTATTTGGATGGCGATTCATGTGTTTTTATTAATATTTATGGCTAAAATGATTAGAGCACCATATTTCTTTTTAGCAATTGGTAGTAAAGCAAATGTTGGTGGTGCAGCCTCTGCTCCTGTTGTTGCAGCTGCCTTTCATCCATCCTTGGCAACAGTTGGTGTTTTATTAGCTGTTTTTGGCTATGTTGTTGGAACTTACGGTGCAATGCTTACTGCGGAATTAATGCGAATTGTTGCTCCTTAAATTCATGATAATTGAAATAAAAATTAGATATTTGTCGCCTTAAAAATAATTATAATGAAAAAAATAGTTTGTTGTATTGTACTTGTTAGTCTTTTAATTTCTTGTGGAAAAGAAAAAACTGGAAGTATGGTTGTAAATGGAAACATTGATGGCCTTAAAAAAGGAACTGTGTATCTCCAAAAATTTGTAGATACTTTATTAGTTGCTGTTGATTCGGTTAAAGTAAATGGACTAAGTAACTTTGTTTTAGTTGACGCTTTAGAAACTCCTGAAATGTATTTTTTAACACTTGATAAAAAAGAAAGTGAGAAAATTCCCTTCTTTGGAGAAAAAGGAACATTGACAATAACCTCTAAACTCGAAAAATTACTTTTTTCAACTAAAATTACAGGTTCTAAAAATCAAGAATTATTAGATGAATACAAATCAATGATTCAGCAATTTAGAGGAAAAGAATTAGATTTTATTAAAGATAAGTTTGATGCTCAAAGAGATAATGATGAAGTGTTGCTATTAAAATTAGAGGATGAAGAAAAAAATTTACTAAAACGTAAATACTACTACACCACAAATTTCGCCCTGCAACATAAAGATAAAGAAATTGCTCCATATATAGCTTTAACAGAATTATTCAATGCCAATTTTAAATTATTAGATACCGTACATAAATCGTTAACTAAAGAAATTAAGGTTTCTAAATACGGGGTGGAATTGGATAAATTTATTGCTGAAATCAAAAAGAATGAATAACATTCAGATAAATATTTAATGCACTATCTGAGGCTGACTAAATTTTAATTTAGTCAGCCTCTTTTTATTTTTAAACAAACTGTAACTTTTTCAGTTAAAATGCTACTTATAATTTGAAACCAAACTTAGCTTGTGAATAAAGAATTAGAACATAAATTTATTTCTGAATTTCAAGAGAATCAGAATATCATTCATAAAGTATGTAGAATTTATACAAACAATCAAGAAGCGCACAACGATTTGTTTCAAGAAATTACAATTCAGCTTTGGAAAGCATATCCGAAGTTTAGAGGTGATTCTAAATTGAGTACTTGGATGTATAGAATTGGGCTAAATACAGCCATTACATTGTATAGAAAGTCTAAACGAACAATACAAACTCAAGATTTTGATACTGTATTACACAAAATTAAAGCTACAGATTATGATAAAACTGAAGAAGAACAATTAAAATTAATGTATAAAGCAATACACCAATTGTCCGACATTGATAAAGCGTTAATATTTTTGTATTTAGAAGACAAAAACTATAAAGAAATATCTGAAACAATTGGTATTTCTGAAGTAAACGCACGTGTAAAAATGAATCGAATTAAAACCCGATTAAGAACAATATTAAATCCGTAAATTATGGATGAATTAGATGTATTAAAAAAAGACTGGAAAAAGCAGGATGCTAAATTTCCAAAATTATCTTATGATGAGATTTATAAGATAATTCATAACAAATCCTCATCTATTGTAAAATGGATTTTAATTATATGTATTGCCGAACTTTTATTTTGGAGTTTTTTAAACTTTCTTATGCCTGAAAGGTATTTTGAAATTTACGATAAATTTCATTTAAAAACTTTTTTATACGTTACACAGGCATTACACTATATTGTTGTACTAGTTTTTATCTACTTATTTTATAAAAATTATATAGCTATATCTGTTATTGAATCCACTAATAAACTGATGCAAAAAATTATTAAAACACGTAAAACTGTAAATTACTACGTGTATTATAATATAATTTTATACGTACTATTATCTATAATTGTTAACATCATAATGTTTTCTAATCCTGAACTTATGGCGGAAACACTAAACCCAAAAAATAATAGAATTGATGAAGATCAGTTTTTAACCATTATGCTAATTACTCAAGTAGTGTCGGTATTTATTGTTATTGGACTTTTATGGGGCTACTATAAAATTATTTATGGAATTTTACTTAAAAGACTCTCTAAAAATTATAAAGAATTAAAAACGTTAAGTTAGAATTAGGTACCTGGCAGCTGTTTTTTAAATACTGGATACGTTATACTTAATACCATATTCTATATTCTGTTATCACCATCTAAAATATTACCAATTCCCCCGAGTAAACTACCTTCACCTCTCGTTTTACTTCCTGTTTTCGGTGCTAAAGCTAAAACTCTGCCTGCCAATCTGCTAAATGGTAAAGATTGTACATAAACAGTTCCCGGTCCTTTTAAGGTTGCAAAAAACAAACCTTCACCACCAAAAACGGTATTTTTTATACCACCAACAAATTCAACATCATATGCTACATTCTTTGTAAAACCAACAACACAGCCTGTATCTACTTTTAAAACTTGCCCTGCTTTTAAATGCTTTTTAGACATATTTCCGCCGGCGTGTACAAACGCTAAGCCGTCTCCTTCTAATTTTTGCATGATAAATCCTTCTCCGCCAAACAAACCTCTTCCTAATTTTTTGGAAAACTCTATACCAACTGAAACTCCTTTTGCAGCGCATAAAAAAGCATCTTTCTGACATACAAATTTACCTTCTAATTCACTTAAATCAATTGGAATTATTTGCCCAGGATAAGGAGCCGCAAAAGAAACTTGCTTTTTTCCAATCCCACTATTTGAAAAAACAGTCATAAACAAACTCTCACCTGTTAACAATCTTTTCCCAGCAGAAAACAGTTTTCCTAAAATACCTTCATCTTGATTAGACCCATCGCCAAAAATAGTTTCCATTGTAATCCCATCATTCATCATCATAAAACTTCCAGATTCGGCAACTACTCCTTCTTGCGGATCTAATTCAATTTCAACATATTGCATTTCTTCACCGTGAATTTGATATTCTATTTCGTGTGCATTCATAATTTATTTCTTTTTTTTAACTTTTACTTTTCTTTTTTGAACTTTTTAATTTAACACTCCACTCAAATTCATAAACAGAAACTTGTTCTCCGTCTTCATCAATTCCAACTGATTTCATAGTAACTGTTTGTCCTTCTCCTGTCTTAATAGCTCGTTTTAAAACTTCATTAATTAAGTTTCCATCTTCACAAACAAACTTAATTTTTCCAACAGCTTTTTTGGTAAACCTGCCTTGATGGTGAGTAACCAACATAGAAATTGGCCTACCACATTCCTGTATTTTTTTTATAACCAATGCACCCGTAGAAAGTTCTGCAGCCATTGATTGTACTGCAAAATACATAGATTTAAATGGATTTTGATTTATCCATTTATGTGTAACCGTAACAACGGCTTGTTTATTAGTTAAATCTTTCAATTTAACACCACACAAAAAAGCTGATGGCAGTTTAAACATTAAAAATCGATTCATTTTTTTTACAGTAACCTTCATACATTCTTAGTAGTTTATTTTGAAACAAGATAGTTAAAAATAATGAACGCTAAAAATCTGCTTTTTGTTAAAAAAATGTTAAATAACAGTACTATGTCTTGCATACTACTATCTTTTATATATATATTTGCATAAGAAACTAATAAAAATAGAATTATGATATCTCAAAACGATAAAAATTATAGCGCAATAACACATCTTAGTGGTTTTGCTGGTTGGGTTTTTCCATTTGGAAATATTATTGCTCCTGTTGTTTTATGGACAGCCAAAAAAAGTGAAAGCTCATATATTAACGACCACGGAAAATCAGCTGTAAACTTTCAACTAAGTTTAATTGTTTATAGTTTTTTATTAGCATTATTAATAATACCAATTGCCATATTTACCTTAGGCCTAGGTTTAGTTGCAATTGCGATAGGAATAATACCTGCAATAATTTTAAAATTTATTT
>NZ_JBFLKT010000129.1:0-10876 GCF_040883305.1 Lutibacter sp. | reverse complement strand
TTCTTATTTAAAACCTATTAAAAATATAGCGTTTGTAAAATTTTACACCAATTATATTACAATTAATATAAGAAGAATAGATTTATATGCCGATAAAAAATGGATAAAAAACATGAAAATAATTGACAGCAAAAACGGTTTAAAATTACTGGAAATTGAAATTGCTTGGCGAGCAAGAAAAGGCTATACTTTTGATGAAGTTCGTGTACCAATTCCAGTAGATAAATTAGAACGTGCTGCAGGTTTAATTGAATATTATAGTACCTATAATTAAGAAACTTAAAAATTTGAAATTCGAATTATAAAAAATGAAAAACCATTTTAAAAATGCTACCTTGAAATCAAAAATTAAATTATTTCACTTACAATTTTTTGTATATTGCTTTAAAAATATAGCATGAAATTAAAACTAACCATCTTATTTTCAATTGTATTTTTATCTGCTTTCGCACAAAAAAATGTAATTGATAGTTTAAAAATACTATTAAAAGATCCAATTTCCGACTCAACTAAAGTAAAAGTTTTGGGTGATTTGTGTTGGTATTATAGTAATATTTCAACTGATTCTTCTTTTTATTATGGCAAGCAGGCGCTTGACCTATCTAAAAAAACTAACAACTTATTTGGTGAGGCACAAGCCTATAATGATTTTGGTATTATTCATTATAAACTTTCAAATTTTGATACATCTATTTCATTTTATAAAAAGGCACTCTCTTTAAGAGAAAAACTAAAAGATACTTTAGGAATAGGAAGTTTATATAATAAAATGGGAATCTCATATCAACGAATCTTTAAAATGGATTCAGCAATTTTTTACAATACAAAAGCCTTAGAAATTTATGAAAATGCAAAACATACAAGGTACATTGCGCTTATTAAAAACAATATTGCCAATATCTACTTTAACTTAAAACAATACAATAAAGCCCTTGATGAACATTTAGAAGTTGCCAAAATTAGAACTGAAATTAAAGATAATTTTGGATTAACGTATTCTTATACAAATATTGGAAATGCCTACTTGTTTTTATCGGATACAATTAAGAGTTTAGAATACTATAAAAAAGGAATTGAGATAGCTGAACCTAACAATTATGAACAAGAATTAGCAACTTTGTACAATAATTATGGTGCAATCTTAAAAGATTATAACAGTTTTAAAGAAGCTATTTCTTATTTTGATAAATCATTAACAATTCGAAAAAAACTAAATGATATTTATGGTGTAGCTAGTGTTAGTTTGAATTTAGGAGATTTATATTTAAGTTCAGGAAACATAACAAAGGCAGAAAATTTTATGCGTGAAGGATTGCTTTTATCTAAAAAAATTAATGCAAAGGAAAAAGAAATGAATTCATATAAATCTTTACTTTCTTTATTTGCCTTTAAAAAAAATACAGATAGTGTTTTGCATTATCAAAAATTATTTATTGGAACTCAAGATTCAATCTTCAATACACGTATTACAAAAGAAATTGCAGAAATTCAAGAAAAATATGATACTGCACAACGTGAAAAAGAAATAGCACAACAAAAGGAACAACTATTAAAAAATGAATTAGAAATTAAAAATAAAAACTTAACTGCCTTATTATTAGGCTCTGGATTGCTGTTCTTTTCTATTATTTCTTTTGGTTTATACAAACGTCAACAACATAAAAAAAGAGAATATAAAAATAAACTAGCTTTAAAAGAAGCCCAAACATATAGTAAATTACAAGACCAGCGTTTGCGTATTTCACGCGATTTACACGACAATATTGGTTCACAAATTACATTTATAATTTCATCTATAGACAATCTAAAGTTTTTAACCGATACCACTAATGAAAAACTAAAAAACAAACTCTCGGAGATAAATCAATTTGCAAGTGCAACCATTGGGCAATTAAGAGATACTATTTGGGCAATGAATAAAAACGAAATTACTTTTGAAGAATTTCAGTCGCGCTTATTAGCTTTTATTGAAAAAGCAAAATCTGCTACAACTAATATTCAGTTTAATTATAATTCAGCAATACAAAGTAACCTTAACTTCTCCTCTATTAAAGGAATGAATATTTTTAGAGTTTTTCAAGAAGCCATAAACAACGCCATTAAATATGCTGAAGCTTCTAAAATAAATATAATCATTTCAGAAAATAAGGAAACTATTAAATTTGAAATAACCGACAATGGTAAAGGGTTTAACATAAATACCATAGAACTTGGAAACGGACTAGAAAATATGGAACGTAGAATTAAAGAAATTGGCGGAGGTATTACAATTAATTCTGAACCAAACAGAGGAACGTCTATAAAAATTACATGTTCAAAAAATAAGACAAATGCCGTATAGCTTTAAAATTGTAAATTAATTAGTTTTACTTAAATTTAAAAATATCCAATCTATGAATCTTAAAATTGCCATAGCAGAAGATAATAGCTTTTTAGCAAAAGCTGTTATAGAAAAATTATCCTTTTTTAATGATTTAGACTATAAATTTAAAGGTGTTAATGGCGCTGAACTAATTGGAAAACTAGAATTAAATCATAATATTGATGTTATATTAATGGATATACAAATGCCCGAAATGGATGGCATCACAGCAACGGAAATTATAAAATCTAAATACCCACACATTAAAATTATTATGCTCACCGTTTTTGACGATGACGAGAACATTTTTAACGCTATAAAAGCTGGTGCAAATGGCTATTTATTAAAAGAAATTGATGCCGAAAATTTGCATAAATGTATTTTAGAAGTTGTAAATGGAGGTGCACCAATGACGCCAAGTATTGCATTAAAAACACTAAAATTACTAAGAAATCCTATTGTAATTAACACAGTAGATGAAATTGAAAAAATAAAACTTACCAACAGAGAAACTGAAATTTTAGAACATCTAAGCAAAGGATTAAACTACAACGAAATTGCCGATAATTTAATTATTTCCCCATCAACAGTTAGAAAACATATAGAGAATATCTATAAAAAATTGCAAGTTCATAACAAAATGGAAGCAGTCTCAAAAGCTAGAAAACATAAACTTATATAATTAGTTTTAGTGTTCTTTTTTTAGGCATATTTTATAACTTTTAGCAATTATTTTAAGTAACTTTAAGAATGGCTATTAAACTTTAATTTATTGGAAATTCAACCAATAAATCTTTTGAGGAAAAACAATTATAGTCTTATTAAAATGAAACTTCTCAAAAATAATATACTACTATTCGTTCTCTTAATATTGAGCTTTTTAATATGCTCTAATGCTTCTCAGCCTGGCATTTGGAGAGCTGGAGGAAGCGGAAGTTTTAAATTACTGTTCGAAGAAGATTCCTTAGTCTACAAAAAAATTCAAATGCAATCTGAGGCAATTTATATACAGTTATATAAAGGTTTTGCAGTGGTAAAAGGCGAGTATAATTTTTTAAATTCGACTGAAGATAGTATCACCATAAAAGTTGGTTATCCCATTAATAATGTATTTCCTCCAACTGCTTTTAAAACAATTTAAACCAAGTTGTTTTTGACAATTTATACAACATTAAGGGAGCAATAAACGGAACTGAAATTCCTTTACTCCTATCTCCAAATGTTGAAAACGAAATCTGGTATGTTTGGGAATTAACCTTTCCACCAAAAAAAATCATAAAATTTACAGTACATTTTTTAGTAAATACAAATAATTCTAAAACAGTAAAAGGTTATACAAACGATTACAAAAATGCGTTTATTTATTTAATTGAAACGGGGTCTTTATGGAAATCACCTATAGAAAAAGGTGATTTTTATGTGCAATTTATGGATGCTATTTCTATTGAAAATTGTAAAGTTTCCGTACCAGCAAATCCTAAAATTAATTTAGAACAAAATATAGTACACTTTCAATTAACAAATTATGGATTGCAACCCGATGATAATTTAATAATTACTTATACCAAAAAAATTGCAGATTTTAATTTTAACGCAGTTGTAAAAGAATCTGAACTATATTTTAACGTAATTGATATATTTTCAAAATCAGATTTAAATATCCCTTTCGAAAATTTCTCTTTTAAAAATCCTTATGAACCTGAAAACAATTGGAAAATTCTCAGATTTATTTTTAATAGTATTTTATTTGTACTTCATAATTTTATTTATGTTGTATTACTAGTTATTGCTATTATTTTTCTAATTATGTATACCAATAAAAAAAGGGGATTGCAATAAAATTATAATTATTAATTACTTAATTTAGCATAAAATAAGAACAGTTTTCAAATGAGATTTTTAATAAATAGTAGAATAATACTTTTAAACATCACGGTTTTATTTTTATTGCTCGCTTGTCAAAAAGCTGAAGAAATTGTTATTCCTGAGACTGAAATTGAAATTGAGATTGAACCTGAACCTGAACCTGAACCTGAAACAGATACAATACTTTCAGAAATTAAATTAAAAGCAACAGGAGAAGGAAACACGTATGAACTTATAAATAGTGTTTTTGCACCTGGTTATAATGTTGTTGAAACTCCAGATTGCAGTCACGAATCTTTTGGAAGGCATATTGATGAAGTTTTTGATGCAGACCTTAATAAAAATGTATTTAGATTTTATATTCATACTACTCCTGATAATGATAGATGTATAAAATTTGACCGTCAAAGAAATGAAATAAAGACTTATGATAAATCTCCAGATGAATTAAAAGGTGTTAAAAATGAAAAAGTGGTTTATTCTTGGAAATTTAAAATAGGTTCTAATTTTAAGTCGTCTAGCAGTTTTACTCATATTCATCAAATAAAAGCTGTTGGAGGTAGTGAAGATAGTATGCCATTGATAACTCTAACAACAAGAAAAGGTTCTCCCGACAACTTAGAATTAAGATATGCCGAAACCGATAGCCAAATTACATTAAAAAAAACAGATTTATCTCCCTTTAAAGGTCAATGGGTTGAAGTTGTTGAAACTGTAATTTATGGTGAAAAAGATACAGGTACTTATAAAATTGAATTAAAAGATTTTAAAACGAGCACATTATTATTCGATTATTCAAATGATAACATTAGAATGTGGAAAACAAATGCAGATTTTATGCGACCAAAATGGGGAATTTATCGCAGTTTAAACGACTCCAGCAGTTTACAAGATGAGCAAGTGTTATTCGCCGATTTTAATGTAAAAGAATTAAAAATTTAGGTTTAAATCTAGATTTTAAGCTAAAATTCTCCATACTTGAGCCACCATAAAACATACTATAAAACCTAAAATTACAGGTAAAACACTTGCAACTGTTGTCCATTTAACACTTTTTGTTTCTTTATAAATAGTGTAAATAGTTGTACTGCACGGGTTGTGTAATAAACTAAATAACATAATATTAACTGCAGTAAGTAATGTCCACCCTCCAGCTTTTAAAATATCACCTGTAGCTGAAACCGATTCTAATTCAAACATAACACCATTTCCTTCCCCAACCCCAGCAATTGATGCGCTCATTACGGTTAACATTAAAATTGTAGGAATCACAATTTCGTTAGCTGGAATCGCAACAATATAAGCCAAAAGAATAACACCATTTAGCCCTAATAGAAAACCAAAACCATCTAAATGTAAAATCATCCAGTTAGCAATATTTGAATCACCAATTGTAACATTAGAAATTAACCAAATAACCGCTCCAGCTGGCGCTGCAAATAAGCAGGCTCTCCATAATACTATTAATGTTCTATCTATTAAAGAAGTGTAAATGGTTTTCCAAAATCTTGGCGGTCTGTATGGAGGCAATTCTAATGTAAACGAAGATACTTCTCCTTTTAACATCGTTTTTGAGAGAAATAAGGACACCATAAAAGTGAAGAATATACCCAATAATGCAATACCAATTACGGCTAAAGTTGAAATTGCTCCTGCAAAACTTTGAGGAACTAAAGCTCCAATAAAAATAGAAGCTATTAATATTTGTGTCGGCCAACGACCATTGCATAAAGAAAAATTATTGGTTATAATTGCTATAAGTCGTTCTCTTGGACTATCAATAATTCGAGTTGCAATAACTCCCGCAGCATTACAACCAAACCCCATACTCATAGTTAAGGCTTGTTTTCCGTGTGCTCCAGATTTTTTAAATAAATGATCTAAATTAAAAGCAACTCTTGGTAAATATCCAAAGTCTTCTAATAAAGTAAATAAAGGGAAAAAGATCGCCATTGGAGGTAACATTACAGCTATTACCCAAGCCAAAGCCAGATACACACCATCAATTAAAAAGCCACTTAACCACCATGGAAAAGACAACGATTCTGTGATTGATTTTAACCATGGATAGATATTTCCAATTAACAAATCCGCAAGCAATCCGGATGGGTAGTTGGCACCAATAATTGTTAACCATAAAACTAAAGAAAGAATGGCTATCATTATAGGAAAACCCCATAACTTACTTGTTACAATTTTATCTAAACTTCGATCGAATCTAAAGTGCTTTGTAGTGCCACTTTTATGTACCGAATTTTGTGCAATAGTAGCAGCATCTGAATAAATTCCTTCAGTTAATTTATCATGAAAACCTTCGCCAATTTTCCATCTTAAATCATTACTAGTAGTTAATATTTTATTTCTTTTCATTGTAATAATTTCAAATTATTCAGTAATAAATTCACCCGATTTAATAGCTTCAATAATGCGTTGATCTCCATCTAACAATCGTAAAGCAATCCACCTGCTATTTGGTACATTTGGAAATTCTTTTTCTATTTCAATGCGTAATTTTTCAATTGCTTTGTTTATTTTTTTTGGTACACTTTTTATTCGATGAGGTTTACATTTTATTTCTCCAGAAGCTACTTGTTCCACTGTTTTTAACAGTTCTGGAATTCCTTCTTTAAATCGAGCACTTGTTGGTACAACAGGAATTCCTAAATCTTTTGCTAAAGTTCTTTCATCAATTTCAATTTCTAATCTTTTAGCTTCATCCATTAAGTTTAAGCATAAAACCGCTTTATCTGTAATTTCTAAAATTTGCAATACCAAATTTAAATTCCGCTCTAACCTGGTAGCATCTACCACAATAATGGTAACATCAGGTTTGCCAAAAAGAATAAAATTTCTTGCTATTTCTTCATCTTGAGATGCAGAAAGTAAAGAGTAAGTTCCTGGAAGATCTACTAATTTGTATTTTCTATCGTTGTAACTATAACCTCCTTCTGCTCTAGAAACAGTCTTTCCAGGCCAATTCCCAGTATGCTGTCTAAGACCAGTTAAGGCATTAAAAACAGTGCTTTTCCCAGTGTTAGGATTTCCTGCTAATGCTACAACAAAATCGTTGTTATTTATGTTTACTCCAAGTTTTTTTAGATTTGAAGCCTGATTTAAATCACAGCCTTCACAAGCGCTATTAGTTGACTTTTGCATGGTGGTTCATTTTTTCAATTAATATAAATTTGGCTTGTTCATTTCTAATGGCAATTGAGGTGTCTCTAACTAAATAAGCTCTTGGGTTTTGCATTGGACTTGTTAAATCCACATTTATTAATGTGTTGTTTACAAAACCTAAGTCTAGTAATCTTCTGCGCATTTCACCTCTACATTCTTTTGAAATACCAATTATTTTTGCCTTTTCATGGGCTTCTAAATTGGAAAGTCTAAAAGTATCTTCTTCCGAAAATTTTTCTTTTTTTAATGCTGCAATTGTAATATTGTTAGCAACAATTGGGGCTAGAATAAACTCTTCACCTTCCGAATGAAAGATAATTCGTTTTTCGTTATTCTCAACAATATGAATATGTGATCCAATGTGCAAATCTTCTGCTAAAATTTGTTTGTAAATTATATCCGGCTCATCTTCAATATGAACAATAGTTCCAATAACTCCTTCTTCAAAAGTAGGAAGTGGATTCCCTTTAATGGCTTCAATTTCACCAGTGGCTGTCGGTATTGGATCTCCGTGGGGATCAAAACGCGGATTCCCAAGATCCATAGCAAGTTCTTCAGCTTGATCAGAATCAAGATTGTGCTCCATTTTTTCGGCTATTTCATGCCAATCTTTTTTATGAAAACCTGTTTTTTCAGATAAATATTTTTCCCATAACCTATGCACACGAATTATTCTAAGCGCATAATCCATTCCGATCTCATTAAGTTTTATATCTCCATTTTCAAAACTAATGAGTTCTTTATCTTTCATTTCTGCAATAGTTGCCAATACTTTTTGAGGACTCGCATTTAGCATATTAATAATATCATTACTGTTTAATGTTTTACCACTATCTTCAGCATGGTATATTTTTTTTAAAATATCTTCAATAAGAATTTTAGTGTCGTTTTTAAAACTATTTTGAAGCCTCCAATACAAGCCTGTTTTTGGATAGAATAGCACTAAAAGAACTAAAACTATAATTCCAAATATTAGTAACGATGTTACAGGATTTACCATAGTATTATTTTATTGTTACAAATACGTTTGCACATATTTTTTTTGAAAGTGTTAAAGTGTTTCCAAACTGTAATTTAATAGTTACTGAATCGTCAAAATCAAATTTATCTATTATTGTTAATTCCGTATCTATTACTAAAGAGTGTTTGTTTAAAAATTGCAAAAAAGGCCTTGAGTTATCTTTTACATTTGCAATTTTGTATAAAATATTTTTTTTAGCAACACTTAATAATTCAGTTTTTTTGAGGCTGATATTTCCATTTTTATCTGGAATTGGATCTCCGTGAGGATCGTGTGTTGGGAACTCTAAATATTCCTCTAGTTTATCAATTAAAGTATCCGATTTTATATGTTCTAGCTGTTCTGCTAAATCGTGTACTTCATCCCAAGCATAATTTAGCTTATTTACTAAAAAAACTTCCCATAAACGGTGTTTTCGTACAATTCTTACCGAAATTTATTTTCCTTTAGAAGTTAAATTGGCGCCCTGATATTTTATATAATTAATAAGTTTTTTATCCGATAATTTTTTAATCATATCGGTTACAGATGAGGCTTTTGTATTTAATTCTTTGGCAATATTATTAGTGCTTACACTTTTACCCGTATGCAAGCCAATACTATAAATTGCTTTTAAATAATTTTCTTCTGTCTGAGATAACATTTTATCTGTATTTTAGACAAAGGTAATGATATTTTTAGACTAATCTAAAAATATTTTTTGAAGTAACGTCACTCTTATTATAGCTGCAACTAAATTACTTTAGTTTTTGGTTTTTTACTAATCATATAAACACCTACAATTACCAAAAAACAACTTAGAATTTTTACTAAATTTATATCTTGAGCATATTCTTTATGTTCCATTGTATACGCATAAATACTTACAATAATAAAACTAAGAACTGGTTGTAAATAAATATAACTTCCATTTACAGAGGGCGGTACGTGACTTAGCGCATAAATATTGAATAAGTACGTTAAAAAAGTAGTTGCAATAATTACAAAAGCTAAAGCAAGATATGTATTGGTTGTAAAAATGCTGAAGTCTGTTGTAAATAAATCTTTAATTCCAAACGGAATTATAAAAATTAGTCCGAATAAAAACACCCAACTTATTACAGTTATTGGTTTGTATTTTTTCATTAAAGGCTTTACTAAAACCAAATACAAACCATAAGAACATGCATTAAAAAACACAAAGAGATTTCCTAAAAAAGAGCTAGTTCCTTCGGCAGTTTTACCATATAATATTAGCATTAAAGCACCAATTCCTCCAATTATAATTCCTAAATACTTATTAATTGTAATTCTTTCTTTTAAAATAAGAGCACTTAAAACTAAAACAATTACAGGTGTAGTTGTCATAATTATGGAAGCGTCAATAGGTGATGTTAAACTAAGTCCGTGAAAAAACAACAACATATTTGTAGAAATACCAAACAAACCACAAACTGCTAATAGTAAAACATCTTTTTTTTCGACTTTTTCTTTTACAAATTGTTTTACTATCAAAAATAGCAAACCCGCAGCAAATACTCTTAGTAAAACCAGAGCTGAAGGTTTAAAATAATTTGGCATTAAACCTTTGGCTATTAAATAATTGGCTCCGTAAATTAAATTTGCAAAAAGTAAGGCTAAATGCGCTTTATAGTTTTTATTTTCCAAGTTGAAATTAATAAATTTTAAAGGTTGAAAATTACAAATAACTAAACTAAAAAAACAGGAATTATAATATCATTTTATAGAAAAATATTACCGAATAGATTTTAAAATAGTTTCAATTTCTTTTTGTGCGCTTTCGTACCCAATTTTAAAAGATTTATCTATTCCATTAGTGTCTAGAACACCCACTTTATCTATATCTTTTGGAGAAAAAACATAATCACATTCCGAGAATTTCTTAATATTACTGGCGTCTAAACCAATATGATAAACTCTATACATTAATTTCATAGATGAATTTATCTCAGATTTATCAATTTCTTCAATAGGATTTACAAAGCTTCCTAAAATTTTAGCACATTTATTTTTTAAAGGTTCAATAGGAAAATTATTTAGAACACCTCCATCAGAATATAAATTTCCGTTAACTTCAATAGGCGAAAAAACCGGAGGCAATGCACAAGAAGCAATCAACGGTTTAATTAACTGACCAGAATTAAAATAATCCAATTTTCCATTTAATAAATTAGTTGCAGTAACTGTTAATGGCATTTTTAAACTTTCAAAAGTATCTTCAGAAAAATATTCTTTAAAAAAACCAATGTATTTGTCGCTATCCATAATGCCTGGTTTATTTAACGCATATAATGAAAGTTTTAACAAAGGTGTTTGTTTAAAAAAAGACAACATTTCATCAGTTTTATAACCCGCCGCATACAGGGCACAAACTAAGGCACCTGCACTAGTTCCAGAAACTTTTGTTGGTTGAATGTTATTTTCTAACAATACTTGTAAAAACCCTACAT